>JAGXIS010000027.1 GCA_024635465.1 Bacteroidota bacterium
AGTCTTATTTCCAATACCACGGCTTGGTTCGTTGATAATTCGAAGCAAGGCTTGTTCATTTTCCGGATTAACAAGAAGAGTCAAATATGACAATACATCCTTAATCTCTTTTCGCTGATAGAAAGACAAACCACCCACTAATTGATAATTAACGTTCTTTCTTCTAAAAGACTCTTCAAAAATTCTACTCTGATAGTTCGTACGATATAGAATGGCAAACTCATTATAACCGTAACCGTGTCGAACAGTTAAATTCTGTATCGTGTTGACAATTCGATTTGCCTCATCCCGTTCATCAAAATTTTCAAGTAGTGTTACAGTATCACCATCCGGATTATCAGTCCAGAGTGTCTTTTTAATCTGTTTTTCATTTTTTTTAATGATTGAATCCGCACATTGTAAGATGTATTTGGTTGATCTGTAATTTTGTTCTAGAGGGATTTCAACGGCATCATTATAATCAGATTTAAAATTCAGAATGTTTGATATATCAGCACCCCGAAAAGAGTAGATACTTTGTGCATCATCACCAACAACACAGATATTTTGATATTTATCTGCTAACAGTCTTGTAACCTTATACTGAGCATGGTTGGTATCCTGATATTCATCAATGAGGATATACTTAAAACGATCCTGATATTTTTCAAGAATATCGGGGTGTTCGGTAAAAAGTTTGACAGGTTTAATGAGCAGATCATCAAAATCCATTGCATTAGCCTGCTGTAATCTGGTGTGATATAGAGTATAAACCCGGGCTGTAATATCATCTAGCGTATTAAAAACAAACCTACTCTGATATTGGTCAGGAAGTATTAATTGATTCTTTGCATCACTGATCTTCCGCTGAAGTGTTCGTGGTTTGATCTCTTTTGGATCAAAATTCAACTCTTTTAAAATGAGTTTAATGGCGTTTTCAGAGTCGCTGCTATCATAAATTGAAAAACTTGAAGTAAAACCTATATGTTCAGCTTCAAATCTTAAAATTTTTGAAAAAACGGAATGGAAAGTACCCATCCACAATCCATTTGCTTTGTCGCCAATCAGATTATGAATTCGATTTTGCATTTCACGTGCAGCCTTATTCGTGAATGTTAATGACAAAATATTTTGAGGAAGGGCATGATGATGTTGTAACAGGTGGGCAATTCGATAGGTTAATACCCTGGTTTTACCACTACCGGCACCGGCTACGATCAGAAGGGGACCGTTCACATGGGAAGCGGCTTCTCTCTGCTTTTCATTCAGGTCTTTTAGAAAGTTATTATTTGGTGTTTTATTCGATGAATCTGACTTAAGGGTAAATTCAGGCATTTAAATAATTATAGCTGCTTTATTTCGATCGTGATAAGTGTTTATTTACAGTTTTAAAGCTACAAATAATTAATGAAGAAGATGCGTTTAATATGGGTTTTCTGAATGAATGATTAGAATCATTAGAAGTAGTATTGCATGTAACTTTGTATAAAAGGATTTTTTACCTACGTGGTGTATTCTGCATTAATACGCACATATTCATAGGAGAAATCAGATCCCCAACCAACCGCTTCAAACTCACCTTCACATAGATCAACAAGGATAATAATTGTTGAGGATTGCATCGTTTTTTTAAGTTTTCCCCTGATATCTGCAATCGGTTGACCCTCCTTTAGAACTTGAGTCATTTTATTGATGTCGACACCCATAAATAGGTTGATCTTTTCCGGATCAAAATTAACTCCGGACCTTCCGGCAGCTGCAATAATTCGTCCCCAGTTGGGATCAGAACCAAAGATGGCTGTTTTTACGAGGTTAGAATTAGAAATTGTCCGAACTACCTGACGGGCATCCAGACTATTGGCAGCACCCTTAACTCTATATTCAACTAATTTTGTAGAACCTTCCCCATCCGATATGATTAGTTTTGCTAAATGTGTACACAAACTTTCTAAATTTGAAAGAAATAGATCATAATTGGCATCTTTTTCATCAATCTTTTCATTCCCGGCTAACCCATTACACATAATGGCAACCATATCATTGGTTGAGGTATCACCATCAACCGTAATCATGTTAAATGATTTATCAACTGCTTCTCGAAGGGCTTCATCGAGTAATTTTGGTGAAATAGAGATATCACATACGATAAACCCAAGCATCGTTCCCATATTGGGATGAATCATACCGGATCCTTTGGCGATACCCCCCATATTTATATCAATTCCATCCACTTTAAAGGAAGTAAATCCTTCTTTAGCAAATGTATCCGTTGTAAGAATTGCATTAGCCGTCAGTGAACCGGCCATTTCACGATTCGACAATTTCTTGACACTTTCCTTAATGCCTTTGAGTACTTTATCAGTCGGAAATGGCTCTCCAATAATTCCGGTTGAAGCCACAATAACAGATTCCTTTGGGATTTTCAGTTCTTTAGCTGTTGTCTCTGCCATTTTTACAGCACCTTTCCACCCTTCAACTCCTGTACATGCATTAGCATTACCCGAGTTTATTACAAAGGCCTGGGCAATGCCGCCTTTGATGTGTTCTCTACTTAACTTTATAGGTTCTGCACATACAATATTTTGTGTAAAAACGGCTGCCGCAGAGGCTGGAGTCTCAGAGAAGATCAATGCGAGATCTCGTCGTTTAGATTTTATTCCCATATGAGATCCCCAACACGTGAATCCCCTAACATGTGTGATATTATGCAGCATCTTTATTTATAAATTCTTTTAATTGTAAATTCAAAAACCATCATGTGGACCCAAATTCTTAGATAATGATCATTTCAAGGATTCAATGGGATCTGTCTCAATCCGGTTGATTCTATTAATCCAAAAACAATATTCATGTTTTGTACGGCTTGACCCGCAGCACCCTTCATTAAATTATCAATGGTAGATATGGTAATAATTTTATTTGTTCTTTCATCATATACCGCGTGAATATCGCAATAGTTAGAACCTCTGACATTCTTCACGGATGGAGGATGGTCAAATACCCTTACAAAATTTTCTTTTTCATAGATCGAATGGAATAGATCTTCTATAACATCTGATGAGACCGATTTTTTTGGAGTACTGTACGTTGTTGTAAGGATTCCTCTATCAATAGGTAATAGATGAGGAGTAAAGAGTACTTCCGTTGAATATCCGGTGTATTGTCTTAAAGTCTCTTCAATTTCAGGTGTATGCCTATGTGTGGCTAACGAATACGCCGTAAAATTACCAAACACATCCGGGAAATGTGTTCCCTGTTTTGGTTTGGCACCTGCTCCGGTAACTCCCGATTTAGAATCGATCACAATTGAAGAGGGGTGTACGATTCCATGTTTCAATAGAGGAGCCAGAGCCAGAATTGCTGATGTGGGATAACAGCCCGGGTTTGCAATGAGTCTTGCATTCCGGATTTTATCCCTAAATAGTTCAGGAAGGCCAAAAACTGCCTCATCAAGGTATTTTGGCGCTACATGATCTTTCTTATACCATTTTTCATAGACGGATTGATTAGAAAATCTAAAATCACCTGACAGGTCAATCGTGATGAATCGATCAATTCCATGATCTTTAATAAAATTCATCGAAACACCATGCGGAAGAGCTAAAAAAACCAGATCCGGTTTATAATCAGATATCTTTTGAATACTCTTCAATTTGATGTCAACTGCATCCATCAAATGTGGATGAATATCACTGATATGTTTGCCGGCATGGGTTTCACTGGTAACAAAATCGATCGTGATATCCGGATGCTGGCTTAAAAGTCTTATAAGCTCCGAACCTGTATACCCTGTTGCACCAACAATCCCTACTTTAAACTTCGTCATTCTTCTCAACTATTTTTATAGATTCAACAAGTACATCAACAATAATATCAATTTCTTCTTTTGATATGATGAGTGGAGGTACTAGACGTATCACATTATTGGACGCACAGTTTGAGAGCACACCTCTTTTTAACATCTCATTCACGACTTCAGCTCCCGGAAATGTGAGCTCAACTCCTATCATGAGCCCTTTACCCCGAACTTCTTTAATAGCACTCCAATTGGTTGATAGATCTTCTAAACGTGTCTTCATATAACTACCCCTCACTCTTGCCATCTCGCATACATCCTCCTTTTCAATGACTCGCTGGGTTTCCAGTGCAACTGCACATGCCAGAGGATTGCCTCCAAATGTGGTGCCGTGACTCCCATGGTCAAATGCTTTAGAAATCTCTTCTGTTGCTGCTACAGCACCTATTGGGAATCCCGATCCCAATGCTTTTGCCATGGCCACAATATCAGGTTTGATGCCATAATGTTGATAGGCAAACATTTTCCCGGTTCTGGCTATTCCGCACTGTACTTCATCTAATATTAATGGTACTTCAAATTGGTCACAAAGTGAACGTGCTTTAACTAGAAATTCCGGAGATACTTCAACGATTCCACCTTCGCCTTGTATGGTTTCTAGAATAACTCCGATTACAGATTCATCCATTCGATTTTCGAGCGCCTTCACGTCATTAAATGGTATCCTGTTGAAACCGGTAGGAATAGGATCATAACCCTGTTGATATTTATCCTTACCCATAGCGATGGTCCCCAATGTTCTGCCATGAAATGAATTATCCATGGTTAGAATCACACCTGTTTTCCCCTTTTTATAAGCATGACGCCGGGTTAATTTAATCGCTCCTTCTAGTGCTTCTGCTCCGCTATTACAAAAAAAGACACGATCCAAGCCACTTACTTCAACTAATTTCTCAGCAAGATTACTTTGTGGTTCATTGTAATAAAAATTGGAAACATGCATTAATTTTGCAGACTGTTTCTGAATGGTTTTAACAATATCAGGATGACAGTGCCCCAAACTATTAACAGCGATTCCAGCCAACGCATCTATATATTCATTTCTCTCATCATCCCAGACTTTACTGCCTTTACCTTTAACTAATGTGATAGGATAGCGTCCATATAAGTCAAAGTGATATTTTTCCGCCTTTTTTTTCGCCGGTTGCTTTCCAAATACGGTTTTTACTGATTTTAATAATTTTCCTGAAATATTTGTGGTCATGTTATTCTCTATTGATATGATATTAGTACTTAAAAAAAATGGGTGCTTTTAGTTATTTATCGTTCGGGGTGATCATTGTTCCCGGTATTTCCTTTGTTAACAATATACGTAATAATTCACACCTATTTGTTCCATTGGCTATATGTACAGCACTTACACCTTTTTTAAGGGCAATTAAACAGGAGTCAATTTTTGGAATCATACCTCCTTGAATAACTGTTCCCATAAAATTTTCAACCTCTTTCATTTTTAGAATTTGCATAAGCGAATCGGGATCGTTTACATCCTTCATCAAACCGTTGATATTTGATAAAGCTATATAATAATCTGCTCTTAAAGAACCGGCTATATGACCGGCAAACATATCTGCATTTACATTATATGTATCACCATCTTCTCCCAGGCTAATAGGGGAGATGATAGGTAGAAAGTCATTTGAA
The DNA here is from genome assembly GCA_024635465.1 of Bacteroidota bacterium. Classification (GTDB taxonomy): domain Bacteria; phylum Bacteroidota; class Rhodothermia; order Balneolales; family Balneolaceae; genus Rhodohalobacter. The sequence goes on from JAGXIS010000027.1 coordinate 5,480, forward strand.
ATTAGAAGCTTTAAAAGCCTGGTATCTACGACCGATATATCTCCTACAAAACCGAGATCTTCTTTGGAATCTGACTTATTTATATGGAATCTTTTAATTGTTTTAACCATTCCTGCATCTTTGCCGGAAATACCTACAGCATCAATATTATAATTCTGAAATAATTTGACAAAATCTTTGTTTAATGATCCACTGAGAACCATCTCAATGTAAGAGATCGTTCTACTATCGGTTTTTCGATGGCCCTCCACAAAAACAGAAGTAACACGCACTTCTTTGAGTAATTTTTCAATATCTATCCCACCACCATGTACAAGTACAGGAACTGCACCCAGAGATTTTAATACCACTATTTGTTCGATAATGTGATTTTTAACCTCATGGTCAACTAAGGCGTTTCCACCCACTTTAATCAGAATAATTTTACCACTCAGATTGTCTGATAATTCCTGGTTAAAATCAATTTCTGATAGTAAAGATTGATTGAATTTAGGATCTGTGTTCATTTATAAAAGTTCTAATCTAAGATTATTTGATCTTCATTTCGTGTAAGATAAACAATGAAACATAAAATCTGATTAGTAATACAAATAGAGTTTTTAATAGAAATTATCGGATTACATTTATTTCTAGCTTAACTGCTCAATGATAATCGTATTGAAAAGTGGTATCTTAGATCATTGTAAGTCAAGATTCAAAATTGTTTAATCGACTCAATACTATATGAGTGAAATACTAGCGGAACTAAGAGATGCTGCTGTTGAATTTGCAAGAATTGCAGGACAATCAACATTAAATTACTATCAAAACTCTTTTGAAGTAGATTATAAATCGGACAATTCTCCTGTAACGATAGCTGACCGTGAAGCTGAAATGAGCATCAGAAAGAATATAAAAAAACATTTCCCCGATCACGGTATTATTGGAGAAGAATTTGGAAAAGAGAATGAAGATAGAGATATCGTATGGATATTGGATCCAATTGATGGCACAAAATCATTTCTTCATGGAATCCCATTTTATACAACATTAATTGGCATTCTCGTTAAAAATGAATCTAAAGTGGGTGTCATCTATGCACCGGCATTAGATGAAATGGTATCTGCGGCTGAAGGTTTAGGTTGTGATTTTAATGGGTCTGAGGCTTCTGTTCGTGAGTGTAAAGATCTCAGTGAAGCTACATTCTTATCAACAGATATTCAATCCTTCCATGACCATGGATTCAAAAAGAGTCTTGAGGAACTAATGAGTCAAACTCGATATCACAGAACCTGGGGTGATGCTTACGGGCATATGTTGGTAGCCATTGGTAGAGCTGATATCATGGTGGATGCAGTATTGAACGTTTGGGATGCAGCAGCTCTATTACCCATTTTACAAGAGGCAGGAGGTAGTTATTCCGATCTGAAGGGTGAATCGTCCATTCATACCGGTAGTGCACTTTCTACCAATAACTATCTAAAAAATGAAATCATCAGAATATTTGATCACAAACCCAATTAAGACCATGTTCAGATCTGCCACTTTACTTTTTTTCTTATTCATTTATGCTGTCAATGTACAGTCACAAAATTGGGATTATGAAAAATACCCGGATAGAAATGTAATCTTCACACATCTTGACGCTGATATTCAATTATCAGAAGACCCTATGATTTTGGGAGATATCATCTATACGGCAAGTGTAATGAGGGAGTCAGTAGATACCATCAGCTTTAATGCAGTGGGCTTGAATATAATATCAGTGGAGGTTAACGGTAGACCCATCAATCACCGATTTCGTAATAATGATCTCATTGTTGAATTGGAAGAGAGTTATGAGAGGAGTGAGGTTATTCAAATAAGAATTCAATATGATTCGAACCCTAATTTCGGAATTCATCAGAATGCAAATGGGACGATTTGGTCATCGTTACTGCCAAATTCCATACAACATTGGATGCCTGTTTTTGAATACCCGGGTGTTTCACTTACTGCTGATTTAGTCTTTACACACTCTTCAGATTTGTCAGTAGTAGCCAACGGCCGAAAGGGTGAAGTTGAAATAATTAGTGTTAATGATTCTGTAACCAGGTTTAGTTCAAATGTAGCTATACCCATAACTGGGATTTCATTTGTTGCTAGTGATTTTTCAAATTCAATAAACACAATTAGTTCCGGTGTGCCGGAATTTGGCAGAAGAGGCGATCCTCAAATTCATATATATTCAGAGAATGAATACCCCGGGCTTGAGTTACTTCTTGATCACGCGGTTCAGACATATCGTTCAGTCGAAGAATTTGTATCAGTTCAATATCCATTCAGAGATCTTCATTTTGTGATACTGGAAGATGACCACTTAGAGGTCAAAAACTACGGTGCAGGTATCATTTATTTGTATATGAACAGAGGGGATCTCAGATATCAAATAGAAAGATCCGTTACAGCCCAATGGGCAGGAATATACCTAAGAGAGCATCAGTGGGCCAATCCTGATGCCATTTTGTTTATACAGTCTACTATCATGAATGAACTTTTTGAAAGTGATAAAAGTAAAAATGATACTGACTTAGAGCCATATCATAAACTATCTGATAATGAACTTTTCAAATGGACACATTTCCTGACGTTAGAAGATTCTGAGGAATTAAGGAGTGATTTTTCGATGATAAAAGAGTCGCTGTTTAATAGTGGAATGTTGACGTTGGATTGGGATCAACTCTCATTAAAGCTCTATAATGAGTCAGGCAGAAATTATTTTAATGGTGTTGAACTCAATGAATTTAGCGAAGAGGAGCCTTCTTATTCTGAATATTCAGTAAATATTGAATGGGATGAAATCGAAAACAGACTGGATGTATACTTTGAATCTGAGCAAAACCCGATTAATGAACTCGTAACACTTGAACTGGTAGAAGTCAATATATCAGGACAGAAAGTTCATGAATTATCATTTACCGGTGAAAGTGATGGTGTAGTGGTTACTGTTTCCTCATCAGTCGAATATGTTAAATTTAATAGCATTGATAGGCAGGATTTAATTTTGAATGTCAACAAACCATTTCTTTTTTGGATTGCACAACTAAGAACCGATCCTGATCCTGAAAAGAGAATAGAAGCTGCAAAAGGGCTATCTGATATTCGTGATAATCCTGATCTACAACTAGCACTTAATGATATTTTAAGAACAGAATCCAATCCGCAGGTATATGCTGAGATCATAAGATCTATATCAGAACTAACCGATGGTGCAGCCGGAACAGAAGAGCGTTTTATTCAAAACTCATCGAATGACCAACATCAAGACGTTCAATTAGCTGCTGTAGATGCTTTAGCCAACTATCCGGTAAACGAAAGAGTCATTGGAAGACTGAATTCAATTATTACGCAAACAAACAGTGAAAAATTACGGATACAGGCCGTTAAATCACTAGCTTCGATTACAAATGCAGAACGCTTTGGTGTTCTGACCCGTAACTTAGTGACCCGGGAAAGAGTGTTAAATCAAGTTCCATTAATTCTGAATGAATTGGCTGAAAAAGGAGAAGTTTCTTTGGCTGTAGAATTAGCAGATTCATTTCTAGCCGATACGTTTCCATACATTGTCAGGCTTCATTCACTAAAGATTATTCAAAATTATGATCAATCCTCATCAAACTGGATGAACCGCCTTCCCGGGTTACTTGCAGACTCACATCCCGGTATTAGATTGGCAGCTACTGAAAGCTTAAGTATAGTTAGCAGTCAACAGAGAAATAGCTTAATTAGCACAGCTATTGAAAATGAATACGACGAGAGAGTGAGAATCAGATTAAACAATTAATTTTTCCTTAAAATGTGAACTAAACTTCAATTATCTCAGGCATATTTGAAGTTGAGTTCACATCATTTGTTTCTGTTTTAGGATTGTTTAATCCATTTAAATATATCTTTGTAACTTGCTGTAGAGCCATAGCTTAAAATGCCTACCTTATAAATTTTAGAGCTAATCCACATGGTTCCAGCAAATGTAATAATCATTAGAATGATTGCTGTTGCGATTTGCCAGAAAGGAACTTCAGTTATAGCAATTCTAGTGACCATTAGAATGGGAGCGAAGAATGGGATCATAGAACTTACTACCGAGAGAATACTATCCGGGCTTCTCCATGCGTGAAACATAATGAAATAGGCGATAAATATTGGAGCTGCTACAGGCATCATTAACTGCTGAGTATCTGTTTCAGAATCAGCGGCAGACCCTATTGCGGCAAACAGAGAGCTATACAATAGATATCCCAGAATAAAAAATATTACAAAATAGACAATCAAAGAGGGAGGAATAGTAGGAAGATCCAGAAATGCAGGAAGTTCCGCTTCAGCTGCTGCTAAATCACCACCCATTGGTGAGGAGGTGTCCATCATTGACATCGCTAATGGCCCTGCAATGGCTGATAAACCCGCAAATGTAATAATCCATATACCGAATTGAGTAATAGCCAATGCACCCACACCTGCCATTTTACCTGTTAATAACTCAATCGGTTTCACTGAGGAGGCAATGACCTCTACTATACGGTTTGTTTTTTCTTCAATAACTCCCCTTGTGACATATCCACCATAGCTGAAGATGGAGATGAAGATTATTATTCCTAA
>JAGXIS010000028.1 GCA_024635465.1 Bacteroidota bacterium
CGACCATAGGTAGCGGCCATAAATCCGGCACCCTGCTCATGACGGTTTAGTATAAGCTTGATAGGCGACTGTTTTATCGAATTCAGCAGATCAATATTCTCCTCTCCTGGCACGGCAAAAATATATTCAACTCCCTCGTTTTCAAGTGCTTTTACAAACAGGTCGGATGCTTTCATGGTGGGGAAACATTTTTAGATTGAGTGAAGTTTCTGAAGGATACTATTGATTTTTTCTACTCGATTAGATGCTGTCTTTTTTTTATATCAGTTCCTGTCTTGATCTATTTTCTAATAACGGAAATCATATTAAAGAAGCAGTTTTTTGTCTTTTAGTAAAAAATTTATTTCTATTCATAAATCAAATATAATAAAGAATTAGACTATTAACTTATGTCGGCAGTTATTGGGATACTTAACAAGCACGCCATTGCACTTGCTGCAGACAGTGCCGTTACGATTTCGGGGGGAGGAAACAGGAAAATCTTGAATACAGCTAATAAGATTTTCACTCTTTCCAAGTACCATCCGGTTGGAGTTATGATCTATAACTCTGCCGAGTTTATGGGTACCCCATGGGAAATTATCATCAAGATGTATCGGGAACAGCTTGGAGAAAAATCATTTAAAAAAGTAGATGATTATCGTAAAGACTTTGTCAAATACCTCAAGGATCAAAACTTCTTTTCGGATCATAAAGATCAAAAAAAAGCTCTTTATGATTACTGCTTTTTATCTCTAAATATACTAAATCGGGAAGCGACTCAAGGACATGAAGATCTGTTAAAAAAATTGGATAAAAGTAATAGAGAAAAGGTTCTTGCGCTTATTGGGTCTAAAACAGATGAATACATTAAAATTATCGAGAAGGAGAAGCCTTTTGATGACTTCAAAGAGTTTAAAATATCCTCATTCTCTTCCATTGTAGAAGAACCTTTTGAATACGCGATAAAAATTATTTTTAAAGATCTTGGATTTGATCCTTCTGATAAACTGCAGAAAATGCTTTTAAAGTTTTTGTTCATGCATTTAAAGGCTAAAAGCCTTATTGAACTCCAGCCATTTTCAGGACTTGTGTTTGTAGGTTATGGAGATAAACAGATTTATCCTCATTTGGTACCCATGAACATTTCGTTTGCTATCGAAGACAAATTGAGAGCATGTATTGATACTAATAGATCGGCACATATATCAAATGAAATGCATTCTGTAATTAGCCCATTTGCTCAAACGGATGTTATAGACACCATTTTAAGCGGTATTGATCCGGTTTTGAAAAATGTTTATCACCAGAATTTTTCAATATTTTTAGCTAAATACAATGAATTAATTGCGAATTTAGCTGAAGAAGAATCTGGGGAACTTGCCGGTAATATTCGGAGTTTAGATATAGAGAAGTTGACCCAAAATTATGTTGAGGAGGTTAATGAAATACAGCGGAGCACATATATTAATAAGATGTTACAATCCGTGAGCAGTTTACCAAAGGAAGATTTAGCTGAAATGGCAGAAAGTTTGATCTATTTGACATATCTTAAAAGAAGAATTACATTCGCTGAAGAAAGTGTTGGTGGCCCGGTTGACGTGGCTTTAATCACTAAAGGAGATGGTTTTATTTGGATGAAACGCAAACACTACTTTAAGCCGGATTTAAATCATCAATTTTTTGAAACCTATTTAAAATAAATACCTGTTATGACAGATATTCTATTAAATAAAAAGAAGTGGAACCTGAATAATGAAAATGTTCTGAATGTTTGGGACAAAAGGGTTGGTATTTCTGATTCTGACGTAAAAGAGATGGATCCTCGAAAAGTTGCGGATGAAATTTCAGACCGTCTTATAAAAATTGTTGAGAAAGAGCTTCTTAAAAATAGAAAACCGCAAAAGAAGAAGTGAATTTTCATTTTTTTCCAAACTCAATAAAAGGCCTCATTATTTGAGGCCTTTTTTAGTTTAACTTACATACTCACCTAGAAAGGTAGAGACACAAATTCTACTTATAAGCGTTTTGCACAATCACAAAATGGCCATTAGCTTTTCACCTCTTCGGCGGCTTTCTTTTGTGCGGGCTTACCGGTACGGTTTTTGGCCCCGGTTTTGGGACTTTTGGATTTTTCCTCGGTGTGGGCGAAGGAGTTGATCTTTTGTGAGGTTTTACGGGAACAGTTCTTTTTGCCATAATCATGAGGGGTTTTAATATTCGACAAACATACATCTATTGTACATATATTAGTATTATTAAACAATAGATACAATTATGAAAAAATCAGATTGGACAGGACTTGATAAACTTCAGAGAAAGTTATAAAAATTAGATGGAGAACATGACATACCTTTCAATGATCTTTTTAACACTTCCTTTATGAACCTCCACACTCAGTTTTCCACCATAGAAGAGTTTTTTAATGCAGGGGACTTTAAATTTAAAAGCAATCAAGAGTTTGAAAATTCACCTAGATTCCCAATGAATGGCATGGTTACCAGATTTCTTGCGGATGATGAAAATCAAAAATATGGAGTTGAACTAAGTACACCGGGCTTGAGGGGGCAAAGTGGAGGCCCACTGTTTGATGATGTTGGTATCATTTGTGGTATGCAAAGTAGAACAAAGCATTTGCACCTCGGTTTTGATATAGAAGGAAAAGAAATTCAAATTAATGGAAAAATAAAGAAAGTGGATGATTATTCATTTATTCACTTGGGTGAATGTATCCATGTTGATATCATCAAAAGCTTTCTGAACACACATAATGTTTCTTTTTTGGAAGTATGATGGGATTATTACCATGAGTGAGAGCTTTTTGGTTACCTCTTCATTTTGCGTAATTGAGGACTCTTTGATCTTTTTTGGAATCCCATTTTCAAAATTTTTCTGATCAAGACAGAGCCAGAGTATTTTGAACTCCTCTTTGGTCAGCTCAAAAAGATTGAACTCAAAATAATCGACCGCATTGTCGATATAGAAGCGGCGCTTTTCAAAGTTGGAGATCACTACATATTCGGCATGACGGTGATAATTCTTATAACCAAATGCCTGGTGCTCTACTTTGTCGAGATCAGTAGTGTCGGTTCCTTTCAACTCGATGATTCCAACCACCTTATCATCTATCAAAAGTGCGCCATCCGCTTTTTTAGAACCTTTCTCATCACGCTGTTCTATTTTTAGATTGTATCCGGATGCAGGAAATTTCGTGTAACCGAGTACATTCACAAACAGATCCGTCAGGAAACCACCCTGATACTCCTCCTCTTTGGAGTTACGGATATTCTGCTGAATTTCTGGTTCATGAAAATGGGATGTGTACCGCCCCCAGGCCTCCTCAATTTCCGTATCAACAACTCCCGATGTATACTTTTTTAATACCGCACTCTGAAATAAAGCCATCTATATAGTCTCGTTGATCTAACTCTTTGAATTATCATAGATTATAGAAAAAGAAGGGCTGATTCGGAAATAAAAAGAGCTGTTGGTGTTATCATCACCATTAAGCAATGATTTGCAAGATTTTTAAGTGCTATTCAAAGAGAAAATTAGCTTGGAATTAAAAACATGACCAAAGCCTTTTTTAAAACAGAACAAGAACATTGTTAGGAAAATGATTTGAAATAAGGAATAATTTCATTCAAAAAAATCAATATTTCATCCCATCCTAAATTCATTTACATTTTACAAAACAACGAACAGACCCATCTATGAAAGAGAAAATATCCAGCACTTTCAAAATACTTGAAACACAGCGAAAGGAGTTGATATCGCTCTACGATTCCTTGTCAGCCGAGCAACGGGCTTTTAATCCGGAATCCGGAGCATGGAACCTGCTGCAGGTAATGCGCCACATCGTAACATCGGAGCGACTTTCTCTGGCTTATATCCAGAGAAAAATCAGCAGTGGAGCGAATGTTCCTAAAGCCGGCATCGATTCATGGTTTCGTTATTTGATTCTGAACATTGCTTTCTATCTGCCACTAAAATTTAAGGCACCTAAGATTGCTCAGGTAGATGAGGATTATCCTGACTATGAATCGATGAAAAAAGAGTGGAATGAGGTTCGTAACGGTTTTCAGGAGCTTATCGACAAAAATGATGCAGAGACACTCGCAAAAGCGATCTACCGCCATCCGAGAGCCGGGATGCTCAATATGCTTCAGGCAGTGGAGTTTTTAGATACCCACATCTCACACCATATCAAACAGATGGAGCGGATACGGTCTCATTCGTCTTTTCCGGGGAGGAATATTTAATGTAAAGTCGGGTTGTTTATGCTTTGATAAGGGAGTTCTCGACTTCGTTCCTCCAAAAGCAGTCGGATCTTCGCTCGAACTGACGGGTAGGGGTGTTTTGATTTAAACTTTACGAAAAGAGCCGATTTTGAGAACGATTTTTCGTATTTTACTTGATTCGAATGGAAACCCGATTCATGGCAAAAAAAGACAATACTCTTACGGAAAACGTATCAACAAATGGAAAACCTGCGGCAGACCGACCCATCATTGTTAAAGGTGCGCGGGTTCACAACCTCAAGAGTGTAGATGTTGAAATTCCCAGAAACAAGCTCACAGTCGTAACCGGTGTGTCCGGGTCGGGAAAATCGAGTCTGGCATTTGATACGATCTACGCCGAAGGACAACGCCGCTATGTGGAGAGCCTGTCAAGTTATGCGCGGCAGTTTCTTGAAAGAATGGACAAACCGGATGTGGATTACATGCATGGAATTTCACCGGCAATGGCGATTCAACAGAAGACGACTAGCAGTAACCCAAGATCTACCGTAGGGACATCCACTGAGTTATACGACTACATTCGCCTTCTCTATGCTCGCATCGGAAAGACAATCTCACCCGTTTCCGGCAAAGAAGTCCAAAAAGAGAGTCCGGGATCGATCATCAATCAGCTCTTTGAAGAACTGGATGAGAAAACACGATTTTATGTTCTGTTCCCATACGAACTGCGTGAGGGTAGGAAACAGGAGGAGCAGTTTGATGTATTGAGGGAAAAAGGTCTAACCCGATTACTTCATATTAAAGAAGAGAGTATCACCGACCTGACCCGTGACGATTTTAATTCGAAAAATATCACACCCAAGACTCACCGAGTGCTTGTGGATCGGTTGGCTATTAAAAAAGATGATGCCACCCGAAGCCGAATTGCTGAATCAATTGAAACAGCCTTCAGGGAGGGGCACGGCAGATGTACAATCAAAATTCATAAAGGAGAAGAACTCCAGTTCAGTGATCGGTTTGAGCGGGATGGTATCGAGTTTCTGGAGCCCTCACCACAGATGTTCTCTTTCAACAATCCGTACGGCGCCTGTGATGCTTGCGAAGGATTTGGTCGTGTAGCCGGAATTGAAGAGGATTTGGTGATTCCTGATCCTGACAAAACCATCCGCGGTGGCGCGGTAGCGCCTTTTGATTCACCCAAATTCAGTAAATATCTGCGCGATTTTGTGAGAGTGGCAGCCAAAGATCAGTTGCCAATCGACGTGCCTTACAAAAACCTGAATAAGGATGTAATACGAATCTTGTGGAATGGAAAGGATGGATATGTGGGCATCAACGGTTTTTTTGAAGAGGTAAAAACACAGTTTTACAAGGTTCATATGCGTGTGCTCTATTCCCGCTATCGGGGCTACAGTAGATGCCCGGAATGTGAGGGGTACCGGGTTCGAAGAGACGCACTTTACGTGAAAATCAACGATCTGCACATTGGTGAAGTGACGGAGATGACCATCGGCCATGCCAGGATCTTTTTTGACGAGCTTATCGTAACTGATTACGAGCAGTCGGTAGCCGGCCAAATTCTTTTTGAGATCAGAAAACGTCTAAAGTACCTGGATGAAGTGGGGCTCGATTATCTAACACTGAATCGCCTCACAAACACGCTAAGTGGTGGCGAGTCGCAACGAATCAATCTGGCCAACTCGCTTGGAAGTTCTCTGATCGGGAGTTTATACGTACTGGATGAACCAACAATTGGGCTGCATCCGAGAGATAACGACCGTTTGATCAATATACTGAAATCTCTCAGGGATATCGGTAACACAGTTCTGGTTGTAGAACACGATCCGGAGATGATGAAAGCTGCAGATAATATTATCGATATTGGCCCTTTTGCCGGAACACATGGGGGTGAAGTTGTATTTTCAGGCTCATACAGTAATCTGGTGAAATCGAACACACTTACCGGAAAATATCTGAGCGGTAGAAAAGAGATTCCCATTCCGGCCAAACGCCGCAAAGGCAATGGAAAATCGATTCTGATTGAAGGTGCCTCTGAACACAATCTGAAGAATATTAATGTCGAGTTTCCATTGGGGATGATGGTCTGTGTAACCGGTGTGTCGGGTTCGGGTAAATCGACACTGGTTCATGATACACTCTATGCTGCCATTCAGAAAAAATTGGGGACATGGAAAGACAAAGTGGGGCGAAACAAAGGAATTACCGGTGGACGGTTCGCAGAAGCTGTGGAGATGGTGGATCAAAGTCCGATTGGTCGATCCACCCGCTCTAATCCAGCCACCTATACCAAAGCATTTGACGGGATTCGGGATCTATTTGCGCACACTCGTCAGTCAAAAATTATGGGATATACACCCGGCCACTTTTCATTCAACGTACCGGGAGGTCGGTGTGAGGCGTGTCAGGGCGAGGGAGTTCAAAAGATCGAAATGCAGTTTATGGCCGACATTGAGTTGGTCTGTGAAGAGTGTGGTGGAACTCGTTTTAGAAAAGATATTCTGCATATCAACTATAGAGGAAAGAATATCCATGATGTACTGGAGATGAACATCAGTGATGCGATTGAATTTTTTGTGGATGAAAAGACAATCATCAATAAACTTCAGCCGATGGAAGATGTAGGCTTGGGTTACCTGAGATTAGGGCAGAGCGCAACAACTCTCTCCGGCGGTGAGGCTCAGCGTGTGAAACTGGCGAAATTTCTCTCAAAAACAAGTCAGGATAAAACGCTTTACTTTTTTGATGAACCCACAACAGGGCTTCATTTTGAAGATATTTCAAAATTGTTGGTCTCCTTTAATGAGTTGGTTGATAATGGTCACTCCGTTATCATCATCGAACACAATCTGGATGTGATGAAATCGGCCGATTGGATTATTGATATTGGACCCGAAGGTGGATTTGGCGGTGGACAAATAGTAGCTGTTGGCACACCGGAAGAGGTGGCAAATGTGGAAGAGAGCTATACCGGTAGGTTTTTAAAGGAGATCTTTCAATCGGCAGAAAAAAAATGAGAATGAAAGTTATTTCAAAAAATGCTGATATTTAGAGCCTATCCTGATTCCTAATCATATTTATGAACATTTATTGGCGATATTTTTTAGCGGTTGTAGCTTTTTTTATCTGTACTGTTTCATCAGTGGAAGCTCAAGTAGTATTGGAGAGTGTTTCGATCACGGAACGAGCAGACGGTCGGGGAGTGGTAATTCGAAACCATCTATCCATGATACCGGACTCTTTTCAAGTTATACAGCCTGCCGAAAATCGTATTCAATTTGTCATCTATTTTGATGGAATAGAGAGTGAAAATTTCATAGAAGCTGAATTAACCGATGATATTGAACAGATCAACTATACTACAGGACCCGGTTTTTTTGCATACGAGATTACGATACGTGAAGGAATAAGCTATTTGGGCAATGCATATCCGGATGTAAATCAAACAGACGTTTTACTCTCTTTAGAAATAGCGACGGCGGCTGATCTCGCAGGTGTTATAGAACCGGGACTGGAGCTGTTTGAAGTGGAGCCTATAGTGGAAGAAGAAGAATCCATCATTGAACCTGAAGAGAGTTCCCCGGGTACTGAGGATACTGTTGATATTGAAGTGAACAGAATTAATGCAACATTCGGGATAAAAGCGGGGCTCACTTCTGCCGATATTTATGGAGTAGGTTATGGTCGCACTTCTAGAAATGGCGTTTTATTTGCTACTTATGCAGTTATCGATTTTCCGGTCTATTTACCCTATGATTTGAGTTTAGGGCTTGAAACAGGGGTTTATTTCACCCAAAAAGGGTTTACAGACATTACATCGACTAAGTTTTCAGGGATTGAAGTAGAATTAGATTATATCGAAATTCCAGTATTGGTGAAGTTGAAATACAGAGAACAGAACCGATTTTCACCACACATTGTATTAGGCCCTTATATCGGATTCTTAGCGAATGCGGAGAATGTACGGGAGGATGGTGAACGAATTGACTTGGATGAATTTACAAGCGCTGTCGATTTTGGAGGGTTGGCAGGGGTTGGAGTGGATATCCATTTGGGTGAAACTATAGTAGATTTGCAAATTCGACAATCTATCGGATTCAACACTCTGTTTGATGAGATCACATTTAATGATGAGGAAAAACTTCAACAACTTTCTCTGGTCATAGGATTGAGATTTTAGTTGAATGTGATTAGGCCAAACTTGTAAAAACCGATCGAAAGAGATCGTTATGATTGAGTTGCCGGTACTATCGGTAGTACCGGTTCTATTCGGCTCGTCGTTCAATAGAGAAAAAGATAGAGACCAGATACTATTTTTTCTTTTCTTGCTTTATCAAGTCATGAATAGAGAGTCCCTCTAAGAGTGCGTCATAACTTGAGATATCTTTAGGAAGAATAATATCATTCTCTTTTCGAGCCAATCCGGATAGATGTCCGATATATTTTTCACTCAGTTGCAGTTGCATCGCTTCGGTACCACCGGGCTGAGTGAGTGCATCAGCAATTTGTTCGATGGAGGATGCTGTTGCTTCGGCGATCGCTTCTATTTCCTGAGCACGACCCTCTGCTTCATTGATGCGTCGCTGCATTTCTGCTTCGGAGATATTTATAATTTCAGTACGTCTACCCTCTGCATCATTCACTTTTGATCCCTGCACACCTTCTGATCTTGCGATAATCGCACGTCGATCACGTTCCGCAGTCATTTGTTTCTCCATCGCATTTTGAACTGTGCGAGGAGTTAAAATATTTTTGATTTCATACCGATGGACTTTAATTCCCCACGATTTTTCCATCTCACTCAACACTTTTACGACTTCCATGCTCATCTTTGCGCGCTCTTCAAATGTTTCATCCAGATTCATAAGACCTATCACAGAACGAGTTGTCGTTTGCGCCAATTGAACAGCAGCGTAACGGTAATTGGTAACGCCGTAACTTGCATTTACCGGATCCATCACACTGATATAGATAACTCCATCCACTTCAACTTTCACATTATCCTTTGTGAAACACTCTTGAGGTTCCACCTCAATCGTCTCTTCTCTGAGATCCAACTTATAAACAACCCTGTCAAGAAATGGAATGAGTGCATGAAAACCGGGTCCGAGTGTCGTGTTGTAATTTCCAAGCCGCTCAACGATATGAGCATACTGATTCGGCACCAATCGAATGGCCTGTAAAAATTTGAATGTCAGAAAAACAGCAAAAAGTCCCAGTACAACTTGGCTAAAAATTTCTAATCCTTGCATTTAGTTTCCTCCTTTATCAATTGATGATGTTGACCCTGAACTCCCGGAAGTGTGGCTACTTATTTTACCAACTCCTTCAAAAAATGTCTTCAGATTTGCAGTTTCAGTGGGGAGTACCGAGACAGTTGATTTTTTCAAAATTTTCCCAAATTCATCGATATATTGTTCAACCAGTTTTGTTTTTACAGCTGTTTCACCGCCCGGTTTTGAGATGGCTTCAGCGACACGTCTCAATCCCTTTGCGGTGGCAGTCGCAACAAGTTCAATCTCCTGAGCACGGCCTTTGGCTTCATTAATTCTTCGTTGTCGCTGAGCTTCGGAAATCAGCACCTGGCTCTGTTGTTCTCCTTCAGATTCATTGATACGTGCTTGTCGATGTCCTTCAGAATTGGTGATTTCAGCTCGTTTTTCTCTTTCAGCTTCCATCTGTTTTTCCATCGTATCGATAATCAACTTGGATGGACTGATATTCCGAACTTCATATCTGAGA
>JAGXIS010000029.1 GCA_024635465.1 Bacteroidota bacterium
GATTCACTTTTTAAAGAGTTTAATGCAAGGAGTCCTAAATTTTGTCCCTGAGCTTTAACTTTTTCAAAAGAGGGTTCTAGAAAAACTTCACCCGTCACAAACGATTTAATGGGTATAGAAGGGTGGGTTGTCATGAGTCCGCCTATATTTCCAATCGCAAAGATGGAGGTGCCGCCTAATCCTTCTACAATTAGTTCATCATCATGATGGATCCCATTTTCAATAGTTTCTCTTAAAAAGTGTGGAAAATCAGAAGAGATTTGAAGATTATTATTCCAGATTGTTTCGGGATGATTATCCCAGGTAATAAGAGAGCCTAGAGTGGAGTCAGTTTCTACATCCAATGCCTGCATTACATTGATTATTGGATTTATTACAATTGGTTCCCGTGTATCCCCAAGCATATCCAATGCCCCTTCTTTGTCAAAACTAAATCGAAAATAAGCCGGCTTCAAACGCTTCGTTGCCAATTCAATGGCATCCAATGTTCCCTTTTTTACTTATTCAAGATAATCCGGGTTCACTCCGGAAGTAAAGGTTGTAGGACCCCATAAACCAATCAGATCCGGTGCAGAATGTGTATGAGTTGAAGAAATGATGACGTAATCTATCCCCAAATCGGCAGGAATTCGTTTTCTGACAGAGATGATATCGTCACCGTTAAATCCGATAGCATCCAAAACAACCCAAGCAAAACGAGTAACACCATCATCCAAAACCATCGCACGTGCCCAAAGGTCATCATTAACTCCCTGTGCAGGTTTACTGCTTTGAAATCCTGCCATCCAAACGGCATCAAAACTGCCTGAATCATTGATATCCTCATAAGTATCACCTTCGTCGGGATTGTATTGATAATTACCTAGAGTATCATTCCACCTATCGGTGATTTCCGGTGTGATCGAAATAGCTGAAAAACCGGCACTTATGACAACCTCACCCGGTGATTCCTGATTGACATCGATATGGTATCCCCTGTGACGATCCCGAAGATTAAAAAGGGCATAGATCAAAAATAAGAAGACGGCTGTCAATAGAATGGATACGAGAAACTTTACAAAGAGCTTCATGAAAGGAGAGTTAAAAAGTTTAAGGCATATATATGATTAAAAGAGAATGTTCAGATGATTCAAATTTATGATTATGAAAGTACCATTTTAAAGCTCATCACTTATACACCTTACCGGTCTTGCGAATGCTTTATTGCTTCCAAAAGTTGAGCTCCCTTCACTCGAGTAACCTAATACTTCACCATTTCTGGGGCTGAACTGATCCCGAGCCCATATCCGTCCATCTTCTCCACGATACCGTAATTCGCCTCTCGCGGTGGCAAGTTCACCTGCGGAGTGAAGTCGTAATGTAGAATTAAATGCATCCGTCCGATTACCACCCCCCATTGCTCCTGATTCCCTGGAAGCTTCTCTAAATGTCCGTACCTCTTCAATATTCGGTAATCTCCAATCTTCACCCAACAAGAGTCGGCATGGGTCATTGGATTCTTGCCATAAACTGTTCTCATTGATGCTTGAATATTTCCATTGAGGTACAAGCTGAGAATCGCTATGATAGAACCCCTGTTTTCTATTGAATTGAAAATACCAACCGGCACGATCCGGGTCTGAATCAACAGAGGATTCCGGTTCTGCTGTTGCTCCCAGATTGACGGCTAACCATAATCTATCCCCACCGGGTCCCGGCCACTCTGCTCTTACTGTTGGATAGGATCTTTCGTTGAATTGAGTAGAATTACTGGGGGTTACACCTTCTACAAAATTGTGTGATACGACAGTCGGCGTATCAATGGAGCCCAAGATCAAAGAGCACGAAGTTATGAGCAGTGTACTGATTGCAATAATTAGAACTAACTTTAATTTCATAGGTTCATTGAATGGCGAAATCAGAGATAATAACGATCAAGATAATCAGATCTCACTTGAATTCACAGGGTATCGATACTCAGGCTTCATTCAGATAAGCTATATTCGGGAAGAACCAATGAATCAACAGAATAAGCTGTTCATAGCTTACTCAGTTATTTAGTATTTTTAATATCAATATTGCAATCAATGTAAAGAGAGTTTCATACAAAATATCAGATAATATGTCTCAAACAGTGAATACAGCAATTATTGGGTACGGGAAGTCTGCGAAACAATTTCACGTACCTCTACTCAAATCGGTTCCCGGATTCAAGGTTACGACTGTACTTCAGAGGAGTAAAGATGACGCTTTACATGATTTTGATAAAATTAACATTGTTCGAAATCTGAAAGATCTGCTCAAGGATGATTCAATCGATTTAGTTATCATAACTACCCCAAACCATCTACATTATGAACAGGCATTTGATTGTTTAAGTGCTGGCAAACATGTGGTTGTTGAGAAACCATTTACAATATCTACAGATCAATCGGAGAAGTTAATTAGAGTTGCCCGGGAAAGAGGGAGAGTCTTGACTGTCTTTCAAAATAGAAGATGGGATGGAGATTATTTAACCTTGAAAAAAATTATTGAAGAAGGTTCACTTGGAAACATTTTGGAATTTGAATCCAGTTATAACCGCTTTAGAAGATTAAAAGAAGGGGAGGTCTGGAAAGAGTCGGCTTTGGACGGAAGTGGAATACTATACGATCTTGCTCCTCATTTAATAGATCAGGCACTACAGATATTTGGATTGCCGGAAGCTGTATTCGCCGATATTCGATTTCAGCGTAATGGGAAAGCGGATGATTGGTTTTCGATCGAACTGTTTTATTCTAATCTGAAAGTGACATTAAAGGCTGGAATGTTAGTCTCTGATCCAACCCCACGATTTATATTGAGGGGAGATCAAGGGGCATATGTAAAGTATGGTATGGATGTACAAGAGGGGCAACTCGCATCCGGTATGAACCCTGCTCAGAAAGGGTGGGGGGTTGAACCTGAATCTGATCATGGAATCCTTTACACGAATGTGGATGGGATTATTCAAGAGAAGCCAATCAAGACATTAAGTGGGAATTATGCCGATTTTTATCTTGAACTAAGAGAAGCTATTGTAAATAAACAGGATCCGCCTGTTGAACCGGAATCCGCCAAAAATGTTATTAAGATTATTGAAAGAGCTATTGAGAGCAACAAAAGCCAGAAATCAATCCGGATTTAACGTGATATTGAATTTATTTACTAATGGAATATTTTTACTTTTTGAAGTCTACGATAAAGGTGGGCATTAGTATATGTATTTAACAAACAAGGTTCGTCATGACTGAAACTCTTGGCGTTTATTATAAAGTGAGTTCGTTAATTTACAATTTATATAAAGATTTAAAATTAGGCCGTTCGGTGCAAATAGGTCATTTATACCCAAAAAGTTAAAAGTTATGAATTCACACAAATATATTATTTCCACTCTTTTAATAGTCTTCATGTCAGGTACAGTTGATAACTCGATGGCTCAATCCACGGGATCAGACAAACACAGGCTCATTGTACTCACAGATATCGAAGCTGATCCCGATGATGCACAGTCTCTGGTCCGCTTACTTCTCTATTCAAATGTAATAGATATAGAAGGAATCATTGCAACCACATCTACGCATCAAAGAGAAAGAGTTGTTCCGGAATCACTCCATAAAATCATTGATTCTTACGAAAAGATTCAGCCAAATTTGATTATGCATGAAGAGGGATTCCCATCTTCAGATGAACTTCATAACGTGGTAAAGCAAGGTTTGCCCCTATATGGGATGGAAGGAGTTGGTGAAGGACACGATTCCGAAGGCTCGGAATGGATCATCCAAGCTCTTGAAAAAAATGATCCGAGACCATTGTGGGTTTCCGTTTGGGGTGGTCCTAACACACTTGCACAGGCATTGTGGAAGTTGAAAAATACTCGGCCTGATAGTGAAGTTGAAAGGCTTGTTAGTAAGTTAAGGGTTTATACAATTTCAGATCAGGATACATCGGCACCGTGGATGCGTCGGGTTTTTCCAAATCTATTCTACATCGTGAGTCCGGGAAGTTATTTTTCCGGTACGTGGATTGCTATCAATCGTCCATTCGAAGGTGCTAATAACGAAGTAATCAGTAATGATTGGATTGCTGAAAATATACAACAAGACCACGGGCCATTAGGTTTAGAATATCCTGACGTAGCTTATGGAGTGGAAGGGGATACGCCAGCCTTTTTATCCTTAATTCCAAATGGATTGAATAACGCTGGACATCCTAACGTTGGCGGATGGGGAGGGCGATATGAACTTTATACACCCGAAGTAGATCCCGCCGGTGCCCCCGGAATTCCCGAAAATACCCCAAAGGAAAGTAGAGATATTTGGACCGATGCTATAGACTCTTATCAGCCATACAGATATTCAGAATATGGACGACCGGTTCAACAAGATTCCACAATTTACTCCGGAAACCAGGTTTCTCTGTGGAGATGGAGAGAAGATTTTCAGAACGACTTTGCTGCCCGAATGGATTGGACCGTGATGGATTACGATGAAGCTAATCATCCACCGGTTGCATTATTAGTTCATGACGACTCTTTGACAGTGAAATCCGGTGATATCTTTGGTTTGAATGCGGATGGTAGTTACGATCCGGATGGGGATTCCATTAGCTATTTATGGTTTCAATACCCTGAAGCTGGTACATATGACGGAGTGATCTCTTTTGCACCGTATTCGCCGAATTTGTATCACATGCATACCATACAGGCACCGGAAGTTGAGAGTACTCAAACCGCTCATTTTATTCTAAAAATAACTGACAAGGGGACACCGGCTTTATCGAGTTATAAGAGAGTCGTGGTTACGATCGAACCATAAATAAATGAGGCGAATTCTTAACAAGAATCCCTTTCTAAGATTATCCACTTTATATTAATGTTGATGTCTCAATATTAAAACCGTTTGAATGGCTGTTCAACTGAATGTGCATCTTTAACCAATCGGATTAATACTTTCTGTAGAT
Source organism: Bacteroidota bacterium (assembly GCA_024635465.1). GTDB lineage: Bacteria > Bacteroidota > Rhodothermia > Balneolales > Balneolaceae > Rhodohalobacter. The sequence continues at coordinate 4,960 of JAGXIS010000029.1, forward strand.
TTTTTTCAAGCAAAAGAGTGGTTTCTAATGGAGTCAAATCTTCCTGAATTTCTACGGGTTTTCCGATTTTAATAAAAAGTTCCGGCTTATCAAATTTTGATGAGTGGATATAGATCCCAATCGGCACGATATCGACTTCAGGGCATTTTTCTGCTATCCAAACGAGTCCTTTTTTGAAGTTGGGTTTATCTGTACTAAAAGGCACAATTTCACCTTCTGGATAGATAAAAAGTGATGCTTTGGGTCTTTTCATAGAATTGACCGCATATCGTAAAGAGGTGATGAGTGACTTTGAATTTTGCAGGTTGATAGAAAAGGTACCTATTTTTTGAAAAAATTTATGCTCTCTCATCTGTTTGTCTTCCATCATGGCCCGTGCCTTTTGCTTCAGTATTTTCTGATTTAAAAGAAGTGGTATTAACCCATCCCACCAAGAGGTATGATTCAGATAATAGATGGTTCTACTCGTTGAAGTGGGTTTATAGGATTGCTCTATCCAAACGTTTTGAAAGCGGCGCCAAAAAAGATTTCTCACATAAAGATCAAAGAGGCTGATAAACCACTCAGATTCCTTAGCTGGGATAAATATCGGATTAGATTGTTTCAAAATGAAGTAGTGATAATAACAGGTTGTCCGATTAATTATAGGCTATTTAAAGAGTATTGGTTCTCTTTAATCCTTTTTACTGCCGGAATAGAGCTCAAACTCCAGAAGTCTGCACTCTAAAGTTGTATTGAAAAATTGGGTCCTGCTGGCAGCCCTGAGCCCTATTTTTTTAGCCAAAGCCATGTTCGCTGTAAAAACGTATCCTGTTTTACCGGCACAATTCGACTTCATGAAATCCCCAATTTCTTTATAAAGAGGCCTTAGATCTGTATCCTCTCCTAACCTCATACCATAGGGTGGGTTTACAACAACCACTCCATCACCATCCGGAATGTGGGTTTTGCTGATATCACAGCATTCAAATTCAATCAAGTGATCTACACCTGCTGTTTTCGCATTTTTTTGTGCAGATAAAACTGCCTGCGGATCATGATCCGTTGCTATTATTTTCCCATCGATCTCTTTTAAGGCTGATTTTTTGGCTTCATCCCGAACCTTTTGATAAATCTCATCATCGTAACCTACCAAGTGCATAAAACCAAAGTTATTTCTAACTGATGCCGGAGCCTTGTTAAGGGCAATAAATGCGGCTTCAATGGCGAGTGTACCACTGCCTGTCATCGGATTGATGAAATGCATGCCCGGTTTCCAATTTGTTGATTGTACAATTGCTGCCGCCAATGATTCCTGCATAGGTGCCGCAGCTGTTGCAGTTCTATAATTTCTTCTGGAGAGTGATTCACCGGAAGTATCGATAAATATTCGCGCTACATCTTGATTCCAAAATAGAAAAAGAACACTTTTCTGGAGGTCCGAACCACTATCAGGACGTACATTTTTTTTATATCTGATGCGATCCACCACGGCATCTTTCACGACTAAATTAGCGAATTGATCATTTTCGATTGTGTGATGATCAACTCGTGAAGTAACGGAAAAATATCCCTCATGAGGGATCCACTCTTCCCAGGGTAATCGTTTCACCCAGTTACGCAGATCATCCGGTTTGTGAATAGGTTTTTCATCGATTAAGTAATGAACTCTGTGTGCAGTACGAAGCCAAAAATTTAGAGATATACAGTCGTTTAGTGTGGCTTCAATCTCGACTCCGGTTTCCCGAATTTCTTTTGGAGTAAAACCAAGTGCGATGATTTCTTCTTTCAAAGTAGGTGCAAGTCCGAGTGGACATGAAATATTTACGGTACTTTTTTGATTGAAATCAGCCATAACTCTTAAAAACGTGTAAGGTAATATTTGTTGAAGAATAAATTGGGAACCTGACCCAATATTAAAAAGGCTACCCAAAAAAATATTTTCAGGTAGCCGATATCAGATTGTTGACTTTACTGAGTAAAGTTATGCAACATTTACCAATTCAATATCAAATGTCAAATCTTCACCCGCTAATGGATGATTGGCATCTAATTTTAGTTCAGTTTCAGTAATATCAGCGATTCTGACAGGTACCGGTTGTCCATTCTCCTGATTTACTTGCAGTTGCATTCCAATTTGTGGCTCAATCTCTGTTGGAAGTTGATCTTTGGGTACAGCAATAAGCAAGTCTTCTCTTTTATCGCCATACGCTTCAGCACTTGGAATGTTGATTGTGGTAGAGTCGCCAACATTCATGCCGATAACTGCTTTTTCAAATCCCGGAATGAGTTGACCTTCACCTAGTTTGAATTCCAGTGGTTCTTTTTCTTTTGATGAATCAAAAACTTCACCGTTTTTTAAGGTTCCCGTATAATGAACTTTTACGGTATTTCCTTCTTTTGTAATTGACAAAATAGTCCTACAATTTTAATTATAAATTTAATGTATCCTTAAAGATAACCTTTTTTTGATAGAATTGAGAATCAAATAGGGCTGATTGATGTGGAATACGACATTTTTAAAATTTCAGTTCGTTTAACGCCCCTCTAAATCTTCTGAATTTTTGAAAAGTATTTTTTCCCTCTCTTCCGAATACTCATCCATTTTCGATTCTAACAGATATTCGATCTCTTTTTTCTCGTCAAGAGGGATTGAAGTAGAAAATTCACGAATTCCCTCATTTTGACTGTCTACATCAACCATGTATTCAATGGAAAGTGCTGAATCGCTAACCCAGTTCCAGGAAATGACTTTATCCCATTCAATAATTCTGTCTAAGAGGAGAACTCCCTTTGATCGAAATTCAGGTACTACCTTAAAAAACCATGTAAAAATACCAAAACTCATTAATGAGATTCCGGATGTCAATCTGATTCCGGTTACAGTTTGATCAGTGATTAATGAAGTTCTGTAAAAACCGAATAATATCAGGATAATAGCTAAGATATTTGGTGCATGATCAATCCAGAATGATCGATGCTGATAAAGTATCTTACTGCCCCTATTCTTTAATTTCCAAAGACGAGTTGTATATCCGAGAAAAAATCCGGTTATCATTGTATAGATTCCCATCATGAAAGTTGCCGCTATGTTTTGAGGAAACAATCCCAATGAATAAAGGACCATCAGACAAGTAAAAACCAATAGAATAATGAGGGTCGAATTTAATACGACATATTTATTCAGTCGATCTAACGTGAACCAGGGATGGTTACCCCCGGTAAACCCGGTTATCAGGAAAAAGAGTAAAAAAAGGTTTAATAACCACATGCTTAGAACGTATTTTTAAAAAATGAATGTTACTAATGGTAACTGCGAACAGCAAACATATTTAACATGGAAAAAAAATATACTCCGGTTTCTATAGATGTGGGAAATTCAGAGCAAAAGTTAACGATTGAGTGGGGAGATGGTTATAAAACCGTACTTTCGCTTTTTGGGCTGAGAAAAAACTGTCCATGCGTCTCATGCAGGGGAGGGCATGAACTAATGGGACGTTTTGAACCCTCTCTTTTTTTGGTTGAACCCACACAACATTTCGAAGTTGTGAAAGCCGAACCCATTGGGAATCATGCATTAAAAATTAAATGGAGTGATGGACATGATGCCGGAATGTACCGATGGGAGTTGATTCGGCATATGGATGAATCTGTTCAGAAACTGAAGAAATAATTTGAATTCAAATTACTTTTTCAACAGTCCCACTAAACCTGCAATGGCTGCTGCTGCTCCACCAACCAAAAACCAAATAGCATTATTGCTTGGTGAACCTGTGACAAACTCTTCAACTTCCGATCCTAAAGACTGGTACTCCTGGTAACCAAAATAGAGTAGTAGTATTCCTACTACTAATAACGCTGAGGATATCATTTTTCTATTCATAACTTTTTTTCATTTAGAGTTTAGGTAGTATTCTTTTCGAGCATCTAATAGTTTAAGTACTCTTTCCATTGTTTTTTTCTTCTGTAATATATCACGGGAATAGATAAAAGTAACAAAAATAACAAAACCCCATGATATTAGTCCCAATAGCAACGGTATCCACTCACCATTTGATCCATATTGAACAAAATGGTAGACACTCATCAGCGATAACGAAAGTATAAAAGCTATGGCAGAAATTCTTAAGAATAAAGTCTGCTTAAGTGAGTATTGTGCCAGTTTTTTGAATTCTTGATTCTCTATCCATTTTTTTTCTTTGTACAGAAAAAAGTGATTGTACTGATTGATCTCCTCTTTAATCATCGCTAAAAAAATATCATCATTTTCCATGGTCATGAGATATTGTGTGTTTTAGAAAATGTATATAATAAAATTCACTTTTTTCAGTCAGTACTAATGGTTCCCAATGGACTCTCAGGCTGAAAAGGATCAAAGGGATACTCATCCGGAGTCACAACAACACCTGAGGTTAATTTGAGAGGCAACTCCGTTTCTGAATTGAATGTTGCTTCAACAAACCAAGCCGTAAACCCATTGTCCGGGGATTGTAAATCAATGGTGATTTCTCCGGAATCCAATATTTCAACTTCTTCTGCAAGCCATATCCGATCGATCACATAGAGTCTGAAATCTCGTCCATCGGGATTATGAGCACTCCAGAGTCGAATCCTATCAGGAAGTTGTTCAGGGTCTACATTAATCACAATGTTCTCACTCTCAACCTTCCAATCAAAAAGTGGTAGTGAGAGATCATTGATTATAAGATGATGAAATGTTGCAAGTGAAACGGCTGCATCCGTTTCGCTGAGTGAATGTCCGGTATTTGGAATGTATCGTATATATTTTTCTCCCTTCAGATCATCCCAGTAGAACTGCCAAGAGTCAGGAAGAAAAAATTCATCACTGGCAGCATTGATGATATATTTAGGAATGGTAAGACGGTCTAGATAAGAATATGGATCAACCAGTTCTCTTAATCGAGTGTATTCATCAGAATATTGCCAGTTCATGATCATTTCATCTTCATATTCTCGAATGGCAGGCGACCACTCACCATATGCTTGCCAATGATGTTCGAAGGAGGGGATCATATTTAACAAGTCGATGACGGCCGGTGCGATAGCAATCACCCTTTCATCAAAAATGGCAGTTGTCCAGGTTGTCCATCCTCTTTTGGAACCCCCTGCAACAACATAATTGTCAACGACCAGATCAAGTTCAGTTGACGCAAAATCTGAAACCGTATCCATAGCCCGAATCACTGCTTTTGTCATCGGTAACCTGCTTAACCAGATTGCATCTTCATCCAAAGCTCCACCTTCCAAAAATTGTCTCCAGCCGTATGCAATTAAATCATCTTCATAACGCTCTTCAAGGCGTTCGTCATCTAAGAATTCGATCGGTTGAAAAGGGATATTATGCAGATCTGCAACGATAGAATTGGTAGACAAAGCCGTATAGATCATCATATCACTGCCTGATGTGGGCATCTCTGTATCAATGGAACCTCCTCCAATCCAAAGAAGTGCTTCCTCATGATCAACCTGATCGGGTACAATGATTGTCAACCAGTGCCACCAAGTCGTTTCATTGACAATTTCAGATGTCAACCACTCCTGAGATACCATTCTGATAACATATCCGGAATATCCCTCACCGGAGAATGTGTGCATCAGTTCATATTCGTAAGCAGGGTCAAATTCTGCTAAGTAAGCTTCAAACGGATTAACTGATTCCTGATCCGTAGTACATGAATAAGCAAAAAATGCCAGGATTATGAATAATAAATTCCGGTTAGTTTTCATATGAGCAGTTAGAGTTGATGTGTAATGATTATCACGATCTATATACAAATTCATTCAAAAAGAGACAATTACGAAAGTATTCTTTGTGTCAGGGAATAAAATGTAATTTCCCTATAGGAAATTGATAAGCAGCGGAACTGCTATGAAGTAATTACATCCAGGGTAATTTGTCCAAATCCACATTTCCACCGGTTAAAATGATCCCAATTTTTTTTCCTTTTACTTCAAACTTTTCATCCATACACGCGGCAACAGGTACTGCACTAGAGGATTCAATAATAATTTTCATCCTCTCCCACACCGATCTCATCTCCCTGATGATCGATTTTTCGGAAACGGTGACCAGATCATCCAAATTCTCCTTCATTATTTTAAAAGTCACATCGCCAAGAGATGTACGCAATCCGTCTGCGATGGTATCTGTTCTAAGAACCGGCTGAATAGTGCCCTCTTTCAGAGATCTATAGGCGTCATCTGCCAATTCCGGTTCACTGCCAATCACCTGGATAGATGGTTTTATCTTTTTAGCGGAAATACAAGTACCACTTATGAGTCCACCACCGCCAACCGGAGCAATGATGATATCCAGATCCGGTATTTCTTCCAGAAATTCTTTAGCAACTGTACCCTGTCCCGCGATAACCATAGGATGATTGTATGGATGAATAAAATGTGCATTTGTGTCATCGATGAATTGATATGTCATCTCTTTTCGTGCATCTATCGTAGGTTCACAAAACAGGATTTTAGCTCCATACTCTTTGACTGCCCTTACTTTAACGGAAGGGGCATTTTTCGGCATAATGATCGTTGCTTGATATCCTTTTGTTCGGGCTGCAAGGGCTACAGCCTGTGCATGATTACCGGAAGAGTGTGTTACAATTCCACGATTTCCCTCTTTCTCACTGAGGGTCAGTACAGCATTGCAGGCTCCCCTGAATTTAAATGCACCTACTTTTTGGAAGTTTTCACATTTAAAAAAGAGTTCAGCACCGATCTGCTGATCATACCATTTGGATTTAAATACCGGTGTTCTATTGGCGAAGGGTCTAATTCGTTCTGATGCCTCAATTACCTCGGCAAATGTCGGGATATCTTTCATGGAGTGTATTATAAAATATGACTAGTAATCTAATCCGGGCTGTTTTATGATAAAATTGGATTCTTCTTTGGCAGTTTGAACCATATTTTCAACGTCTTTTAGCAGTTCTTCAGCATCAAATATGATACCATCTTTGATAGTGTATTTAATACCGCCAACCCGGACAACTTCATTATTTTCACTCACTCTGATTGCTCCGGTGCCATAAAGCACTTTTAGATTTTCCTGAGGATTTTCATCAATCAAAATTAGATCGGCAAGTTTCCCGACTTCAATTGTTCCTAACTCTTGATCCATACCGAGTACTTCAGCAGCTTTTAGTGAAGCAGATTGGAAAATTTCAAGTGGATGAAAACCGGCTTCTCTAAAGAGCTCCATCTCTCTGATATAAGCAAAACCATAAAGTTTGAAAATATAGCCGGCATCAGAACCCAGAGTGACGGTTCCTCCACGGTTTTTGAATTCATTGACAAAATTCATCCATAATCTGTAGTTATTCTTCCATTCAACCTCTTGCTCTGTACCCCAATTAAACCAATATGAACCGTGGGCACGTCTGTCCGGCTGGTAAAAATTCCACAAGGAGGGGAGGGTATATCGTTCGTGCCACTCCGCTCTTCTCTCTCTCATTAAATCTCTGCTTGCTTCATAGATGGTAAATGTTGGATTGATCTCAAAATCGAGTTCGATCAGACGGTTCATGACACTATTCCATTTTTCAGTCCCCGGTTCTGCAGCTTGTTTCCACAATTTCCCTGCTTCTTCAAATCGATGCTGTTCATCTCCGTAATTATAATCCAAAGGATAGTTTTGAATGGTCTGGTTAGTAAAAAGTGCTTCAGGCAGACCATACCAATGTGTCATTCCTCGAAGTCCCATTTCTGATGTATGTGAGACATTTGCATAGACAACTCTGGGTTGTGCGTGATGAGCCATGGATCCCATATCCAATCGATTGGCTTCATTCAGGGAAGCCTCCCATAACTCAGGTCTGGTTCCAAAATATTTAATACCTTTTGCACCACGATCATGTATCATTTGAACCCACTCAATAGCTTGTTGAGGAGTTGTAATGGACTCGTCACTTCTAGACCCAAAACCGATATATGGAAAAATTCTGGGAGCTGTTATTTCATTACTAAGACTTTTCTGGGTGTGCCTAAGGGTCCAATCAATACCATTGAATGACCCGGGCTCTCGAATAGAAGTTATACCATGTGCAAGCCACAACTTGAATACATATTCCGGCGTTGTTCCTTGTGCATTTCCTCCGATATGTGCATGCATATCAATGAAACCCGGTAATAGATACATTCCCTCAGCATCTAACTCGAAATCTCCTTCAGCTGCTTCCGGTCTTCGATTTTCATTAATAGGGACACCCGGATAACCCACATTTTGTATTTGTACAATTCGATTTCCCTCAATCACTACATCCACCGGACCATATGCAGGAGAACCTGTTCCATCAATCATGGTCGCCCCTCGGATAATAAGCCTTTCATAGGGCCCATCTCCCTCGGTGCGTTCAGGAGAATCAATCATTTGTGCTTGAGCCTGAATTGGTATAAATGAGATAAAAAGCAGGAGGGTCGTAAGGGTTTTAAGAATGAGCTTGAGTCTTAATTCGTGAGGCATGAAGTTAATTTTGAATGTGTCGGATCTTTAATTTAAACCATTATTTATTATTAAAATTTTTGGTTCAGCAGAAAGATGTGGATTGAGTGCAGAAAATCCAACATAAAAATCAATCAATAATGAAAAAATTGTAGTAACCATCTTTTCTTCTTTTGGCAGGTTCAAGCAGAGTAGCTTCACCACGAAAATGGATTACTTCCCCGCCCAAAAATCTTCGTGCCACACTTCTTGCCACTCGCCCAAGTTCGCTTAAAACTGAAAACTTTTCATGATTTTCTGTTCTTAACAGCTGAGTGGTATCTCCATCACTAAACTTAATTTCAATCACCTGAGCTACATTTTCATTAAATATTTGGCTCGTATCAATACTTAGAATTTGATCAATACCATCAAGATTTAAGTTACCGTAGCTGTTTTCAACTCGGTATCCAATGGTTTTTTGATCCATTGAGTTATTTGGTAACATAAAGTAAAAAATATCCCACTCTGAAGGACTATTGTGATATATATATCGGTATCCACTATTCATTAAGTGTGTAGTGGTATGATTCTGGAAAGTATGATCCATGTATGCAGTGCCTGTAACTGATTTTCTGACTCCATTTACCTCTATATAACCATTGACTTTTGAATAGGGGATATGCGTGATAATACCTACTACTTCACTACCTAACTGATATTTTCCATCACCCCATTTAAATCCATTCTCTATATTGGATAGTCTTAGATCGATATCATAGGCTATATCATTTTTTGTTGTTTGAATACGGACTCTGTGATCATCAGGCAGTTTCCCTTCAAAGAATATTTCCCTTTCCAATCTATTTCTAAACATAAACCTCTCTTTATCCTGAACTAAATGCTCTATATCATATTCTCTTGAAAGTTGATACAGCTGTCCATCCAAATTATATATGGAAACTTGAACACCGCTTACAGCCGATTTAAGACTCCCAAAATCTGCAACAGAAAATGTGATATGAACTGTAGTACTATCATTTAAATAGAACTGATAATTCCAAAATTCATTAAAATGACTCCCTGTTAATGTATGAGCCCATATATCAGCCTCAGTTGTGGCTTGTAAAGTTCCAGATGGGTTAGAAACTTGTGATTGAGCATGATTAACAGTAAAAAATGCAAATAAAGATAATAGTAGAATATAGAATCTCAACATAGTAGATTAAGCTGCAGAAAATTTATGATAGATTAGAATAAGTAAAAAATGGAGTTAATAATTCAGAATTACATTTTATACATATTTTATTGCAAATTTTGATAGACATTTGAAGTATGTAATGGGTTGATTTGTTTCAATAATGCTTACATTCTCAAATGAAAACGTTTGATGTAGCCTTCAAGGTTAGTAAAATGCATAAGTACTATTATTAAATTATGTTTATATCATTAAGTTATGATATAAACGACTGAATCTTAAAAGTGTTTTAGAAGTTTTCGAATGACTTTCTACACGATTGAAAAACGATATGAGTGAATCAGTTCGTGATATTGATGCTGTGATAACATGGGTAGATGGTAATGAACCCAATCATCGTAAGAAGTGGAAAAAACATAAAAAAGAGTATCGGAATATTGACAATGAATTGTTAACAGGACGGGATAAAACCCGTTTTGTAAATAATGGCGAATTGAAATATTGCCTTTGGTCAATACGTAAATTTGCTCCCTGGATTCGAAAAATTTACCTGATTACTGACAATCAAATACCGAGGTTTGCTGATGAAAAGTTTATTAAAGAGCATAACCTTGTTATCATCGATCATAAAACAATTTTTGAATCCTATGAATGGGCGCTTCCTACATTTAATTCTCGAACGTTAGAATCAATGCTTTGGAGAATACCGGATCTATCGAATCATTTTATCTATTTAAATGATGATTTTGTCCTGACTAAGCCTTTGTCCCCTACTGATTTTTTCCGTGATAATCAGGTTGTGTTAAGGGGGGTGTGGAAGACGATCAGAAATTATGGTGCTTTTCGTATTAAAATAAATGAGTGGGTTAGTGCCATTTCAAGACGTGCATTTGGAATCACCCGATCCATGAACCTATTACTTCAAATAAAATCGGCAAAATTAGCCGGGTTTAATCAAAACTACTTTAAAAGCCCTCACGTACCCCATCCAATAAGAAAAAAGAGTATTTCAGATTTTTTTGATGCAAATCCGTTATTATTGAATGAAAATATTCAGTATAAGTTTAGAAATATGGATCAATTTTCAGCTGTTTATTTAGCTAATCATCTGGAAATAAAAAATAATCATGCAATTTTTGATTCAAAAAATGATTTCATCATGATCAATGGAGAGATGGAAATTGGAATGACATTTGCATCCAAGCTAAAAAGAATTAAAAATCAGGATGTACGATTTTTATGTTTACAAGGGCTTGAAAGTCTTACTAATGAGCAACAAAAAAAACTGGACTTAATTTTAAGGGATCTAATGGGTATAAATTCGACCAGTTAAAATAGTGTTAGAATCAATGAATGAAATTATAGTTTAATTTGATGAGTAGAAGGGATAAAATCATCAATTACTGGAAGAACTTTTCTAGGAGCCCTCGTGGCCAGCTCATTAAAAAATTTGTTAGAAGGGGTGTAATTACGGCCATTATTGCTGTTATCATCTATCAGATTATTGATATTGGAGTAGGTGAAGTTATTCGCAATTTACCAACTCAACCACTTTTTTATTTTCTCTTCTTTATACTCTATCTATCCCTTCCTTCTGCTGAAGTATTCATCTATCGGCAGATATGGCCTGTAAAAAAATGGCAACTTTTTAAAACTTTCCTAACAAAGCGAATCTATAACGATGAAGTTATGGGATACTCGGGTGAGTTTTATCTATTCATGTGGGCTAGAAAATATCTAACCGAGTCGGATAAGGAGATACTCAAAAATATAAGAGACAATAATATTTTATCTGCTATTAACTCTAATCTGGTAACCGTTGTTTTAATATCCGTTTTAGTGTTTGCTGATATCATTGAATTAGAGGAGTTGATAGGCAATGTAGATCTCTTTTATATAATTACCCTGGTTGTTGTCGGAATTGCAATTATTGCACTGATTATTCAATTCAGAAAATATTTATTTGATCTTCCTTTTAAAAAAGCCTGCATTATTTTTTCCATATATATGTCAAGATTCGTTATTCATAATGGATTGATGATGGTTTTGTGGGCGACTGTGATGCCGGAAATTCCACTCACTACCTGGTTTATATTTGTAGCCATCATGATCATAGTGAATAGAATACCTATACTACCGAGCAGAGATTTGATATTTATGCTTGCAGGTATAGAGTTATCCAGAGTTTTAGATATGACTACTGCTGCGGTTGCAGGTATGTTGCTTGTGTATAGCGCGCTTAAAAAAATTACAAACCTTATCATATTTCTTCTGCTATCCTACTCTTCAGAAGATGAAGATTTAAAAAAAATTGCAAAAGAGAAGGGTTCTCTTCCTTTTATATCCGATGATTAAGTCGGAGTATTTGTACTAAAAAAAGCCTCGTCCCGGAAACCGGATCATTCTATTGGGGATGTATCTGTCACATTATAAAAAGTGACCTTTTAGAAATAGAGTCTGTATAGTAGTGATATATTTCGACCGGGTTCCGGAAAGACCTCCTTTAACCGGGATAGATGGTTTCTATATTCTATGTTCGTCAGATTATTGATATTTATAGAAATTGTATGAATACGATTTCCGGTTGTACTAAATCTGTATTCTGATCGAAGACCAATCAAAGTGTAAGCATCAGTTGGTTCTTCAAATTGTGATACTTGATCCTGTTCTGATGCAAATCTGATATGTCCCCCTAAAGAGAAAGATCTGTGTACGTAGTTAAGTCCTAAGGTAGCCTGAAAGGGTGGTATCATGGGAAGATAACCACGATCTGAATCGCTCCCTTCTAATGTCATTTCCTCGTTTGTAAGGTCTCTTTTTCCAATTGTATAAGAGAACGATGTATTTGCAACAAATCTGGACAATACCTTAAACTCTGATTGTGCTTCAAAGCCATATATAACTGCTTGGACGCCTTCAAATTGATAGTCATTAAGTGAGGGGAAAAATATATTATCGCGTCCGGTATCTCTTGGAAAGATGAAATTTGTGAAATCATTGTGATAACCGGATAGTTCTATGGTTGCATCAGAACTTCTGTATCTTAAAAATAACTCTTTTCCAATTCCACGTTCTGCTTCTAAATCAGGATTGCCGATTTCAAATGAATACGCAGCTACGTGAGGACCCTGGGAATAGAGCTCATCAGTGGTTGGGGGCCGAAATGAATGCATAAATGTTGTCCCTGCATAGAATCCCTGTCCAAAATTATAAATTAAGGAGCCCGATGTTGCCAGGCCAAGGTACGTGCGCTGCCGGATATCACCGATTCTGGAATTAGGTTGATCCTCTTTAGGGATTTCCGCATGATAGTCAAGACGCGCACCCAGTTCAACGTGTAATGGACCGATGTCTGTTTCCTGAATGGTAAAAGTGGAAAGACTGACTCCGTTTGATTCAATATTGAAACGGTCAAAAACAAACGTGTCATGAAATTCACCCCAGACTCCAATAATGCCATCGTCGAATCCACCCATTCCTCTATGACGACCTTTAAGGGTGATGTTGGCACTGTTCTTTGTATACTCTGTACCTATAATATTTGAGGTTTCCAATTCTTTATGATTGTAATATCTGTATGAAAGTTGTGCTTCAAGGTACTTGAGAAAGTGATCCTCAAAAAGAATTTCAGATTTATTTTCTACCTGAAATTTTCGCATTTCAATATTCACACCATTAGGATGCCCCCCGATTGGATCCGGTGGAATCCCATAATTACTTAAATAGGATGAAACTGCCAAACCCGAATAGCCCCAAGGTCTGATAAAACTAAGTCCGGCTGAACTGTTCGAGGAAAGGTAATTGGAATTTGAAATCTTTTCGGAAGGTGCCCTGAAATCATCTCCATACCTTCCATTTATATCAATATTTAAAACTTTATCATCCATTGGTATGGATAGTGTTCCGGCTAATGAGGCTCCATTATTTACGGATGCAAGTTGTGAAGTAACTGTCCCATTAAATTCCGAGGGTACCGTGGTTGCAATTTGATTCCTGACTACATTTATAACCCCACCAATTGCATTAGAACCATATGCAAGAGCCGCCGGGCCTCTTGCTATTTCAATTTCATTTGCACTAATAGGATCAACACTGACCGCATGATCCGCTGAAGAGGCTGAGAAATCGCCTGTTCGTTCTCCATCTTGAAGAATAAGCACTCTTTCATCTCCTAATCCTCGGATAACCGGGCGCGCCGGAGCAGCACCCATGGTACGCTGATCAAAGCCGGGTTGTGATGACAGAGTCTCAGAGAGTGTAGAACCTAGATTTCTTCGTAATGACGATCCGGTAAGTTTGATAGAGGCATGTTCCAAATTAGCACCGCGTGGATTCTCAGCATTTGCTACAACTTCTATACTTTGACCCGTAAGCATCGTAGGTCTCAATTGGATTTCTATCTCACTGTCTGTGTTATCTGTTACGGTAAATGTGACTGATTTTCCGGCATAACCTATTCTATGTATCACTAATGAATAGGTTCCGGCTGGAACATTTTGAATTCTAAAATAACCATCTCTATCTGTATTAGAGAATCGATTGATCTCCTCCAGATGCACATAGGCAAATGGAACAGGGTCGCCGGTCTCACCATCAGTGATAAGACCGGAAACTGAACCTGAAATATCATACCCGACAACGCAAAGAGGACTCAGCAGTAGTAAAAGGATGATTATTAACTGAGAATAAGTCTTCATTAATATTTCTTTCCAATAAATTATTATTGAGATTGGACCCCTAATACACGAACCTGAAAAGGTTGTGATTCAAAATCAGGATGACCATTGTGCATTAAATCAAAACGAATCGTTGTTTCACCTTCCTCGATTCCAGTTAGTTGGAAAGTCCACTCATTCGCTCCGGTCACGGTTCCAAATGAGACTACATTACTGTTTTCGGCACTGTATTGAAGTGAAAATCCTTCATCTGAATGTGGTGTAAATCTGTCTCCATCTTCTGAAATAAATTCAACTAAAATGGGACCTAAGGTAGTGCTTCGAGTTAATTCTATATGATTTCCACTGGTATATGTAACAGTGAATTCTTCTTGCATAGCTATTTCATTTTCATCTACTATTAAAACCAGCCCGACAGGAACTTCGTCGTGATCGTCATGATTACTATCTGATCCGCAACCGGTTAATAATGAAAGAGAGAGGACAATTGTGATAAATGAAAATAGGGTGGCATTCTGTAAAAATTTCATAAGTTTTTAGATTTTTTAAATGGGGTTTAAATACAATTACATGACCTAAATCACGGATTGTTAACGTATGTATAGAGTTGTATAGATAAAGATTTTAGGCGCGGGAGGGGGGGGCTCTATCTTTTATAATCCTTTCGAATGGGAGAAATGCAGTCAATACTATTCCATCCGAAACATCGGATAGGAGATGAAGTTCAGGACTTGAAAGAGTAACAATTTCGTTATCAATTTTCACAGTTCCATCACACATGGAACAATCCAGATCGCCGATTTCAACAATTATCTCACCGGTATGAATAGTTAAATCATCATGATGAACTGATGCCAGTGCAAGACCAATAAGTATTGCTACGACCGTGAGAAGCTTAATATGTGATAAAGATCTGATCATGATATGTATAACAATGTGTATAATATATACACTACAACGGAATATGTTCAACTAAATTCCTATAAATCTTGTAAAGTTGTTTCAAAATCTAATTCAGTGAACTTAATCGCTAATATGGGCAACAATTCGAAGCGGTGCGCCACTTCCATTCTTGATTTTCATAGGTAATGCAATGATATAGGCTCCGAATGGCGGCAATTGCTTCATATTTGCCACATTCTCAAAACCCGGAATATTCTGCTCAAACAGAATTTGATGAGTTTCAAAAAGTACTGACTGACCATAATCGAGACTTGGGGTATCGAGTCCGACGGCCTTGATATTGCGATTTTCGACAATCCAGGTGGCAGTGTCCGGATGAATGCCCGGAAAACTAAGATTTGCCACACCTTCTTCTCCTTTTAATTCAGTACCCAGATAAGCCTCAGCATCAGGCCAATACTGTCCCATTCCGGTATAAAAAAGTAAAATAGACTCATCCGGTATCGGCCCGTGTTCAGCTTCCCAGTTCAGCAGATCATCAACTTCAAACTGATAATCACGATTCTGAGAAACCTTATCGGAACCATCTATAACCACTGCACGACCAGTTAACTGGTCGATTTCTAGCTCCTCCACAGTACTACGTTCAGGATAAAAATGAATCGGAGCATCCAAATGAGTACCGCCATGTTCTGCAGAACTGAATGAAAATGATTCATAGTAAAACCCTCCATCCGTAATCCCTACAAAAACTGTATCCATTTCGAACGTACTGGATGTAGGCCAGTAAAGCGTTTCTTCAGAGTAATCGTATGTAAGGTCTATCCAGCGACCATTTTCCCAATCGTTGGATTCAACCTTTGTACACATGGTTGTTAGTAGAGAAAAGAGTGAGATGAGGAGTAAATTTCTATTCATTTGCAGTTAGTATGATTAATAAATCGGTGGTATATAATGAAATTTTTAAAAATATTAAATGATTAAGTGGTTATGTCAATATCAGTATTAACCGGGTTTTAGTGTGATGAGAGTAACCTGAGCGGGTGCATTGTATCTTACAGGAGAAAGTGTAAAACCGAGTCCATTATTAATATTGAGGAGCATTTGATCCAGGGTCCAGTACCCATTTACGTACTTTGTTTCGGCTCGTACTGCTGTTGCTTTATAGAAAAATAAAGGAATCCGTATTTGTCCCCCGTGTGTATGAGCCCCCAATATCAGGTGAACTTCTGACTCTTTTGACCGTTCAATCATACGATCCGTTGCCTGATGTGCAAACAATATATTTATAAAATCATCTTCTTCGTCAGTTAGCAGAGAATTGAGAGTATCCTGAGTAATGCTTCTGCTGTAAAGTTCCGTAACTCCTGTAATTCTAATTGAATGGCCACTGTGATCAATTCTTGAATTTTCGTTCCGTAAAACTCTCACTCCATGCCTGTTCAATATCCCGGTGATAAATTCAGGATCGTTCCAAAAATCATGATCACCAAGAACAGCAAAAGTTCCGTATGTAGAATTTATATTCCCCAATGCGGATGCACCTGCTTCAACATGATCCGAACCTGAAGTAATTAAATCCCCTCCAAAAAGTACCAGATCAGGTTCTAATTGATTGATACGATCCACATAACGAGCCATTTTTCTTTCATCTGTATATGAGTCGGCATGCAGATCAGCAATATGAATAACTTTGAGTGGTGTAAAACCGGGATTTGTTGATTGAATCGTATGTTCTATTGAAACAGTTGTGATGCGATGGGTATCCCATACGAGTTTGCCGGCAGTAAATAAGAGTGTGAAACATGTTAGTATCAAAAAAAGACCTGCAAATCGAATCTGTAACCACTCTTTTGGATAAGATGAGTACTTTTTTACAAGGGGCAGAATCAAATCGTGCAGGATACACCAGTTAATCATGACACCGTTAAATATGAAACCATACCAAAAAAGGTAGATCAATGGATCAGGAAATCCGTATCGGTCATGTGTTCCTGTGACCCCATACTGTATTAACCCCCATGCCGGATAAGCGAAGAAAAGGAGTGTGGCTAAACCGTAGATGAATTTATAGGTTCCGGCATGCTCCGTGTTGAGATAATTTACACTGCGAAAATAGCGGAAACTGAAATAGATAAACAGAAATAAGAATATAATGGTGGCGTAAGACACCATTCGCAAAGACCAGGGCATAACTGTAAATTAGATGTACTGTAGATTAAACGATAAGATATAAATAGTTTTGATAATAATTTGCGCCGGTTCAGACTGCTCCGACCATTCGGGGAGCGCAGTTTCGACGCTTTTGGTTGGTAGAAACATTATCATCTAGTGTATCTAAATTTGAGAAATAGTTTATGGAAATATTTGAGACTACCTATCAATGGTTTATGGGTTTAAGTGAGGACTATGGTGTAAACCCAATCATTTTTGGAGCCATTTATTTGGGTGCTATTCCTTTTTTACGATTTCAGTTGGGTTTATAATCCGAAATTACAAACAAAACAGACCGATCACATTGCCTGTACTCAGTGCATCCGCCTGTTTTGTTTCTGCCTATGTATACTTGATGATAGCCGGGGAAAATGTCCCATGGTGGGTTTACGCAATAGTAGTTGCAATGTTGGTTTATGGAGGTTGGTCAACATACAATAAAGTTCAAAAACAGATACATACCGAGGAGATTGAATGAAAACAATGTATGATGCCATCGTTATTGGAGGAGGTTCAGCAGGATTAACAACAGCCGGTATTGCAGCGAATTTCGGTGCAAAAACAATCATGATCGAAAAAGATCGCCTGGGGGGTGATTGTACCTGGAACGGTTGCGTTCCCAGTAAAACATTAATCAAAGCAGCATCTGTACTTCATCAAGCAAAAGAATCGGCTAAATACGGTATATCCATCTCCATGGATTCTATAGACACCGAAAAAATTATGGATCATGTTGATCATGTTAGAAAAGAGGTCTATGAGGATGCGGATAAACCGGAAATTTTTGAAAGAATGGGGATAGAAGTAGTAGAGGGTGAGGCTTCATTTATTGACGATCATACAGTTAAAATCGAAGATAAAAAAGGAATGGTTCGTGAAATAACCGGACGATATATCTTTATATGTACAGGTGCCAAAGCATTTATACCTCCCATTCCGGGTGTGGAAGATGTTGTGGTGTTGACCAATGAGTCGCTATTCGAAATTAAAAAATTGCCGAAAAAATTGATCATTGTGGGGGCAGGTCCAATCGGAACAGAAATGGCGCAAAGTTTTAACAGATTAGGAACGGAAGTTCATGTATTGGACATGACCCCGGGTATTTTATCAAACGATGATCCGGAACTGACTGATATACTACTCCAAAGTTTAAAAAATGAGGGCATTCATTATCA
>JAGXIS010000030.1 GCA_024635465.1 Bacteroidota bacterium
AAGGCAGGCACTAATTAAAGTGACTGCCTTTGGATATAGTTTGATAATTAGAAGCAAGGTGCAAGGATCTAAGGTGAATTAGAAAGTCCCCCCTAATAATGCCTGTCCCGATACATCGGGAGGGGGTAGGGGGGTGTTAAAGCGCAAGGCTCAGGACTCGTTAAATGATACCCCTACACCTTGAACCTTGCACCCTGAACTTGTCCTTACAATTCCTTGATATATACATTTTTGAATTGTACGAGCGAAGGAGGGCTGGTCCACTCGCCGTCTACTTTGGTACCATGATGTTGTAAAGCAATCGCACCTTTTTCGTCAACACCGGGCAGATGTGCATTTCTGATCACGACATATCCGTTTAATTTTACAGTGAGATATTCATCTAACATGGTAATTTCAAACGTATTCCATTCACCGACATGCTTATCTGCAAGCATGGTTGGCGTGACCCCGGCTCTTACGGCTGAGGGCATGTTTGAATCCGTCCGATAGCCATACACTTCACCGGAGCCCACCGGCCATGCCCAGATATTAATTTGTGATTTAGAATTCCCTCTGACGTAAATGCCTGAATCAGCATCGGGTACGGCCATACGTATCACGTCTCCATTTTCACTCAGTTTATGAGAACCATCCGGTAAGATAATCGGTACGTTGCGGTTGATGAAGGGCGCCTCTTTGATTCTCCAATCGACCTTAAGAACAAAATCTTCATACTCTTTTTCAGTCCAGAGATTTTTATCTCCGGGGGCTTCACTTAACGCGTCATAATCAATTATGTCATCGACAACTTTCCAATGACCATTATCGCCTTCCGGTACAACCCAGCCGGTTAGATCTTCACCGTTAAAAAGACGAACCCAATCTTCCTCAGAGTCAGTGTCGGAGGAGGATGCGGAAAAAATGGTAAACATGGCGATTAATATTACACCAAAAGAGAGTGTAAGTACTGTTTTAAAAGGGTTTAATGATTTTTTCATAGTCTGTTTTAAAAGTTAGTAATGCATTATGGTAGAGTATAAATCAATATACAGAGATAACCATACATTGCAAGTAACACCGAGAGTTTGGGAAGTAGACTAGCTCACGGAATGTTCGATTTTCAGATTCATCCATTGCAGAAGATTATCAAACACTTCATCCCGATTGATTTCATTCAACATTTCATGTCTGCCACCTTCATAGAGGTGAGTAGTGACATCTGTGACGCCATTCTTTTTCAGAATTTTTTCCAGGCTTTTGATCCCCTTGCCCATATTGGATACCGGGTCTTGATCCCCGGAAAGTAAGAGAATGGGGATATCCGGATTGTGATCTGCAAAAACAGGATGTGCGTGCAATTCTTTAACTCCTTTAAAAAGGTGATGATAAAATGAGTTGCTGCAGATGAAACCACAGTGTGGATCATCAACGCAAAGATTGACCATAGCAGTATCCCGACTCAACCAATCGTAAACGGTAAGATTCGGTTTAAAATGGTTGTTATAGGCACCAAAACTGAGTTTATCAATTAGATTACTTTTTGAGTGTTTGCCAAAAAGAGTCATTAAAATTGCTGATAACTTGATACCCACCTGAAGCATAAAAGGGGGTTTCCCATTACTACCGGAGTAGATCAGTGCAGTGGGTTCAGCTTCATAGAGTTGCATAAATCGTTGTGAGAGAAAAGAGCCCATACTGTGACCAAATAGAATAATAGGAAGTTCCGGATAGGATCCTGCCACATGCTGATATACATCATTCAAATTTTTAACCATCAGATGAAAACTCTCTGGTTCTTCAATCACACCTAACTGATCGGGATCTGTTTTGCCATGTCCACGGTGGTCATAGGCGAAAACATGATAACTGTTAGCATTTAAAAATTTCGCAAAATGGTTATAACGTTCACTATGCTCGGCCAATCCATGAACAATAAGTACCACTCCCTTCGGCTTGTGATCAGTTGTCCATTTTACGGAATACAGTTTCTTATTAAGATGATCCGATATGGTAAATGTCTCTTTCAAATGTGAAGTTTTGAGTGTTAAGGTTTGATTTTTATTTATGATAAGTATAATTAAGAATAATAAATCCGCAATTGAATAAAATGTATTAATTGTGAAGGCAAAACCCTGATGGAGTAAGGTTGTTTAAAAATAAGAAAAGGCTTAACTTTGAAGGCTCAGTTGCAAGGTACAGGGCACAGGATTTAAGTTCCCTGTACCTTGTCCCCTGAACCCTGAAAAGCACCCGTAGCTCAACTGGATAGAGTACCTGACTACGAATCAGGCGGTTACAAGTTCGAATCTTGTCGGGTGTACTTTAAAAGCCCTGATTTCTAAATAGAGATCGGGGCTTTTTTATTTCTATTCCTTTTTTATTTTCGGGACTCGCCAGGGACTCACTAAACTAGGAATGAAACGTAGAGTTTTTTAAAAGTTGCTATCAAAATCCTGCACGTGACTTTAATTTAAAAAGGGAGAGCCATAACCCTTCTTTTACATCAGCCCCCCAAGTCTGAGAAAGGTAAATCCTGACCGGTACAAAATGATATGATCATCAACCGGGATACCGAGTAATTTTCCAGCTTCCCTACCCCCACGTTCAATACGAATCTGCATCCTATCTGAATCTATATCTTTAATTTTCAGATTCAGTAGTTCTCCAATGTGCAGCCCTGCTGATTAGATAAGCGTAAGCTGATGTACATACTTTGATATTAAAATCGATTTATTCATCTTATCCTCAATATTCAAATAATAACATGAATATAACTTGCGTACGAAGCAAGGATAACATGAATAACATTGGTGATATGCCGATGTTGGGCACATGCAAAAAATACAAGGTACACCTTGACAATAGCGAGTAACCATAGACACTGTCCGTGAATTGATTTAGTTAGAAACAGATGCTAAAGAATTTATAGGAAAAACGAATCAACGATTGGGAATAATCCGAAAGTAAAACATGAGAAATCTGATCATATACTGGTTTAAAATACAGGCAGCAAAAGCAGCTAAGAAGGTACTTGCACCACATTTCAATAATAACGAAGTACAGGACATTCTTCATGGGTATTGGCAGCGATACTTACAACTTAAACCCGAAGTACCCAAAATGCCAACAATGGGTGGTTCCCTTATGTTACATTTATCTGCTATGTCCACCGGTTTCTATCAGGAATTAACTGCAAGAGGAAAAGACGAAGAAGCCACCACTCAATTGTTTTATGACATTGCTTGGAAGATCTATCAGAAAATGGGTAGGATCTCCTGGGGACTGGCAGGTTTCGGTAATCGAAACGGCTATGACAGGTTGTTAAAAGCCACAAAACTATTCAGGGCATTTCCGTTTAACAGCCCTTCTTATCAATGGAAAGATGTAAAAGTGGAAAAAGATGTAGTTGTCTTTGATTGCTTTAAATGTCCGGTAGCTGAATACTTTGAAACGAAAGGTTTATCAAAATTCTGTGTAGCAACGTGGTGTGCATTGGATTACCCGTTAGCTGAAATGTGGAATGCAAAATTAGAAAGAACAGGATGCATAGCCGGTGGAGAAGAAAAATGTGATTTTAGATGGACTTCTAATCACTTAGCCACTAAAAATAGAATATAATTAAAATGAAACGGTCATTCAATCCTGGCATTGTAGTAGAAATGCGGTTATCGTTTTCACTGGGCGTTTATCATCCTGATCGAGAAGAAATAAATGGACAATTACAAAAAAGATAGTTTGACGCTTAAAGGTGCTGTAGCACTTGGTACCGGAGTGATGATTGGTGCAGGAATTTTTGCGTTGTTAGGTCAGGTGGCTGAACTTTCAGGCACATGGTTTCCGTATATTTTTATTGTTGGTGCCATTATTTCAGGTTTCAGTGCGTATTCCTACATTAAAGTGTCCAATGCTTACCCCTCTGCAGGAGGTATAGCCATGATTTTAATGAAAGCTTACGGTAAAACAACTTTAACCGCGGCAGCTTCAGTATTGATGGCACTTTCTATGGTTATAAATGAAAGTTTGGTGGCAAGAACTTTCGGGTCTTATACCTTACAGCTTTTTAATGTGGGGGAGAATTCCCTGTGGGTACCAACTTTAGGTGTCACTTTATTGATACTTGCATACATCATAAACGTATCAGGTAATAAGATTATCGGGAGAACTTCACAATTTATGGCTGTTATAAAAATTGCAGGCATCATTGTGTTTGCCATTGGTGGGCTTTGGGCTGCCCATTTCGCATTAGGTGATCTATTACCGGTCACATCAGATACTACTGACTATTCAGCGGCAAGTTATATAGGAGCCATTGCGCTTTCAATATTGGCTTATAAAGGGTTTACAACGATTACCAATAGTGGGGGAGAAATCACCAAACCGGGCAAAAATGTTGGAAGGGCGATCATTATTTCATTACTTATTTGCACAGTAGTCTATTTTTTAGTCGCTATTGCTGTCAATAGTAGTCTTTCGATTCCGGAAATAGTCAATGCAAAAGATTATTCTTTAGCAGAAGCAGCAAGACCTGCATTTGGAAAATATGGACTTTATTTTACAGTAGGAATAGCAATTGTAGCCACTATTTCAGGAGTAATTGCCAGCATTTTTGCTGTATCTCGTATGACTGCAATGTTAACCGATATGAAGCTTATACCTCACAGCCATTTCGGGATGTCAGGAAGCATTGAAAAACACATGTTAATTTATATTGTGGTCATTGCAATTACCTTTACCATTTTCTTTGACTTAACACGTATTGCTTCAATAGGAGCAATTTTTTACCTGGTGATGGACATGATTGTTCATTGGGGTGTTTTTAAACATTTAAGAAAAGATGTAAAAGCAAACGGACTTGTCTTGATAACTGCACTAATCCTTGACTTCATTGTATTATCAGCTTTTTTATGGATTAAAGTCGGTTCAGATATTTTTGTTGTCATTGTTTCGGCAATCGGAATTGCCCTGGTTTTTACTGGGGAGAAATGGTTTTTACATTGGAAAACAAATGAATAGGAAGAAAAGAATAAAGCACGATGCCCGAACATTGTATATACAAAATAGGCGAGATAGTAGTAAATTCAGCGGTTGTAGTTCGCTTCAACTTTCGTGTAAATCGATAGCGATTTGCCCCGCAATCGCCTACTTAGCATATACTCAACGTTGTGCTTCATTATGACCAACCAATAACCAATGATAAAATTCTTTAGAAAAATTAGACAAAATTTACTTTCAGAAGGCAAAACCGGAAAGTATTTAAAGTATGCTATTGGGGAAATTATACTGGTCGTTATTGGAATTTTAATTGCATTGCAAGTGAATAATTGGAATCAGGATCGATTAAATGTAAAAGCAGCTGCAGATTATGAGCACCGGCTTTTGGAAGATATTTATGAAGAAAAAGCTATTCTAGGGGCTGTTATTCAATATCAAAGTACTGTCAGGTCCTATGCTTTAAGAGCTATTGAAGTTCTTGAATCAGGTCTGCTAACTGATAATGATTCAGCAAGTGGGTTTCTGATCGATCTTTATCAAGCAAGTCAGTTACAGTATCCCACCTCTGCAATCTCCACTTATCAGGAACTGATCTCCTCCGGTCAAATAGGAATGATAGCAGATGATTCTTTAAGATCAGCCATCATAACCTATTATAACTACGACTGGACGAATATGGGGATAATTGTAAATGAAACCCCTTACCGGGAAAATCTTCGAAAAGTCATTCCTAATTCAATACAGTCTACTATCAGGCAGGACTGTGGAGATATCTATGTTAATGTTCGAAAGAGCCTGAGGTCAGTATTACCAGAGAAGTGTGACCTTCAATTCGATCAGGAGTTGGCTACATATACCGTTAATGAAATTTTTCAATACGAGTCACTTAAAAGTGATCTTAGATTTAAAATAGGCATACTGGATGGACGATTACAGTTATTGAATAATTATTCTGGAGAGCTCACTGATATTATCAATCAAATGGAGGTGACTGAGTAATGCTCCGCTTCTTCCGACATATACGAAAAACCCTTATGGAGCAGAATAAAGTCCGTGCTTATTTCTTCTACGCCATTGGCGAAATTGCCTTAGTGATGATTGGGATTTTGCTGGCTCTGCAGGTGAATAACTGGAATGAGGGCAGAAAATCCCTGCAGCAGGCTGACATCTGGAAAAAAGCAATAACTGCAGATCTTAGATCCACCAAAGATCAACTATTAAACCGTGTCATATACTATGGACAGGCTCTGGAATTTGCAGAACAAGCCTTGCCTCTCATCAAGGGATCTTTTCCTGAGAGTCCGGAACTGCAATGGGTAATGGTGTTAGGGGCTTTTCAGGCAGGACAAATATGGCCTCTGCAGATTTCTGGTTCTACCTACAGAGAAGTTCAGTCCCGTGGTTCTTTGAACCTGATCGGAAACGAAAATATTCTGACCAGACTGAGTGATTTCTATGATGTGACCGCTTATGACATAGAACTTGTGTCAGGAGGGAAACCAGCCTATCGAGACCGAATCCGTGAGGTCACTCCCTGGCCAATTCAGAAATATATCTGGGAGAACGGATGTCAGTCTGAAACTGAACCTATAAATGAAATTGAATTCGTATATGAACTCATTTCATGCGATTTGACAGAGGATTTGAGTGCGGAGCTTCTGGAAGGGGCTCGTTTTATTCATAATAATCAGGAGATTATAGAGGGTCTTCAGGGGCGCATGTCTCAACTAAAGGTGTCCATAGACAGCTTCAAAAGAGCAGCTCAGGCTATTGATATTATGGTGGAATCTATTGAACAATCAAGTCATTAAAAATTATGCTTCGCTTCTTCTGCCACATACACTTTGAAGAACTGATTACACCGTTTTTCAGATTAAAACTGATTAATCGCAGGGATTTAAGATCCGCGAAATCCCTTAATCCCATAAATCCGCAATTCTATGCTTAGATTCTTCCGCACTATCCGTAAAAACCTGATCGAAGAAGATAATGTTCGAAAATATCTGCTCTATGCCATTGGTGAAATACTGCTTGTGGTTATTGGAATTTTAATAGCACTTCAAATCAATAATTGGAATGAAGAACAAAAAAGAGAATTAAAAGTAAATCAATACTTAGTTCAAATTCAAAATGAACTCTTAAATGATTTAGGCACACTTGAAGAGGTAATTAAAAGATTAGAGTTTCTTGATAATTACATGGAGAAAGTAATAAAAAACCAATTAACAAAATCTGATTATAAAGAGAATCCATCGCTTAGGTTTTTAATTGGGAGTTCTGCTACTTCAAATATTACAGATGAAGGTTTTAAAAGACTATTAGAAGTCATTGATGAAACTAATTTTTCAGATGAGAAAGTATTACTAGACTTAAAGAAGTTCTATGTACAATATAAAAAACAATTAGAGACGATAAATAATACCTTCTTATCATATGGTCATGATAGGAACAATAGAGTTTATGAAAATTTTGATTGGGCATCAACACAAGATCCTTTAATAAATAAATTGGGTGATGAAGAAATAGAATTCTTGCTTAACAATCCAATTTATAAAAATAGTGTTGTAAGATACAGGGGGATTGCTATTGGCAATGCTTTACAATTTTACCACTTGTTACAAATGGAAATTGCATCGATCTATTC
>JAGXIS010000031.1 GCA_024635465.1 Bacteroidota bacterium
ATGAAGGTGAAGCCAGTCATAATTTTCAAGAGCCCCTGCAAGAATTTCAACATCATAAATAGTGTCATATGGAATTTCAGCATAATCCAGTGCAAGTGTCACAGCATCATCCCAAGGGAGAGCTTGGGGGGGGCTATAGACACCCACTTTAGGAGTTGTTTCCAGATTCATTACTGCCATGTTCGCACTTGGTTGCTCCACTTCACTAATGATTTGAAGTGCTTGGGCTTCTGATATAACCTCAATCCTAACATTTCGTATTCGACTTTTGCGAACAATATCCTGACTGTTTGTTGTCATGAAACTTCCACCACGGTAGTTGAGTAACCACGTTCCGCTTTCGCCAGCTGCCACATGATTAAATATTATACCATACGCCTTAAGATGGTCAGTTTGTACTGCATCCATGGGGATCAGTACTCTCTCTTGTGCTATGGCGGTGAAGGATAGAAGAGAAAGAATAATTGAAAATAAAACGGAGAAGATATTCTTCATATATAGTCGGTTATAAATGGGTTGTGTAACTTTCAAATTCCAGTAATTTTTCGCGTGCATAAACAGCATAAAACCCATTTGGGAACTCCAAGACTATATCTTCAAAAAGCTTATAAAGATCCTCACTATTATATTGGAATTGAGGATTTTCTTCTAGAAAAGTGAAGTTGTACGGTGTTAGATTCAATACCCCCTCATTTTGCAATATAGATTCAACCAATATTGCATGGTCCCAATAAAGCCTTTCCTTCTTAGGTGAATTAGGTTGAGCACTAATAATTCTTTCTGAAAGTTGAAGCAAAACAGGTGAGTACCTTTCAGGTAAAACCGAAATTAGTTCTGTTAAGAGATCAGCAGCAAATGGATTTTGACTATTAGCCATCACCGGTTCCAGGTTTTCCAATGCCGAGTTATAGTTACCCGTATGAAGCTGATACAAAGATTCACTGATGGAATTCAGTAGTGAACGGGTTGTATCAGCCCGTAACCCATTTTTAATCCACATTCTAAGTTTAATCGCATCATTTGCGTAAAATGAGGAGTTTCTTCGTTCAAGACTTTGAAGTTGAATTTCAGCAAAATCAAAATCTTTGGCAAAGAAATCAGACAAACTGAGGTAGTATCTTGAGCGCTCTGATAAATTTGAACTACTGGAATTTTGATCTGCGCGTGTAAGACTGTGTCGAGCTGTTGTGAACTCTTTTTGAAAAATGGCTAACCTGCCTTCTACATAGTACAGGTAAGCTATATCCATGCGATCTCTTTGCTGATGCATTTGATCATACCACTTCTGAGCTTCATCAAGGTCTTTAAAAAAATCAACATTCAGATCGATAATTTGTGCATAAATTCTATCGGCACTAGTATAAAGAGAGTCACTTTGAATAACATCTAAACTCAAGTCATACGCTTTTTGATAGAGTTCCCTGTATTGATTGAAAGATCCAATATTGTTCTGTTGCAGATATTGAGCCCATTGTATATAGGTTGCTGATAGTTCTTCACCTGCTCTGCTTCGCATAGATAATACACTATCATTTAGATAATATTCATACGCTTGAACTGCCAACTCGAATTCCTTAGCAGAGAGTAACTGACGTCCCAAAGAAAAAAGGGAATAGATGGGGAATGATGTTTGATTCTCATAATATCTTGCAAACTGAAAAGCACGTTGATATTGATCGGTTTCAAGTAATAACCATGCCAATAATTGGTAAAGGGATGAATATGAACTTTCAGTGAAATGCAATTCCAAAAGAAGATCTTCCAGCTCTAATGCGGCGATTTCGTAGACATTGGGATCTCTCATCATAAAAAACCGTTGCTGCACGATACTCATCTGATCCGGTGATTCGATAATGAGTTGGTAATATTCATTCACGGCTTCTTCAAACCGTCCGGCTTGCATATAGGTATCTGCAAGTTCGTTAGTGAAAAGACCGGGATTGTTAAATCGTTGCTGGCCTTGTTTATAAAGCTCTATAGCAGCATCAAATTCTTGTCTGCTTAGCATTGAAGTACCGATTGTATAGTAGGTCTGAATATTATTTTGATCTTCTTTAGATTCAGTAATCCAAATATTCATGGCTTCTTCGCGCCTTCCGCTTATGTGTAATATTTCAGCCAATTTAATGGAAGCTTGTGAACGATATCGTTCTTCTTCAATCTGATTTCTGGTAATTTCCTCAGCTTCTTCATATCGAGTTAAGTTAACCAGACAGTCTATGTATTGATTAAAAAATAGAAGTGAGCCGGGATTGTTATCATACAAAGATTCAAGTATAGGTAGAGCTTCTTCGTAATTCTGTTGCTGCATAAGCCTGTTGGCTAATTGAAATTCAGATGTCTGACTCCAAACAACGGGTGCTGTAATGAGCTGAACTACGAGAAAAATTAAAAATATGGTTGATTTTGAATTCATGCTAAAAGAATAACTGCTGATGAATTTCAGGGAGTTTTACTTTAAGGTGTTGATAAAAAGCATTAATCGGGAATCCCACAACATTGTAATAATCTCCTTCAATTTTTTTCACAAAGAGTGAGCCAAGATCGTCCTGAATTCCGTACGCTCCGGCTTTGTCAAAAGGACTTCCTGTTTCAATGTAGTGATCCACTTCCAATTCGGATAACGCAGAAAATGTAACATTTGTTCTCTCAGAAAAGGTGAAAGATTGACTTGATTTACCATGATCCGAGGTCAGACCAACAAACACCCCACTAAAAACTTCATGTGTGACATTACTGAGAGATAAGAGCATTTCTCCGGCTTCTTTCTTGCTGGAAGGTTTGCCAAGTATTTTATTATCCAGACATACAACTGTATCAGCAGCAATAATCAGTGAGTGTTCGTGACGTGAAGATACATCCATTCCTTTTCGAAGTGCAAGAACCTGTACGATCTCATTTGGTGGTAAACGTTCTGATACAGTTTCGTCAACATTTGAAGGATCGATTGTAAACGATAAACCAATCTGTTTAAATAAAAGGGCTCTTCTTGGACTTGAAGAGGCTAAAACTACCTTCATTGAATTTTTATAAGTAAGATGAGTTAATCTTTTTCTGTTTTGAGATATTTGAATAACTTAAGCATTGATTCATCTATTTTGAAACCGAAATATTCGAGTTCCTTTATGACGGCAAAAAAAAGTAATAGAAGTGCAAAAGATACAAAACCAATGTTGCTCACTCCATTGAATTACAAATTAATGGGATTAGGTGTGCTACTTGTTATTATTGGATTTACAGCAATGAGAATTGAAAATGAGGTTTATGGAATCGTTTCACTGTATATATCTCCCATTGTTATCCTGACCGGGTATATTGTTGTAATTTATTCTATCCTGAAAAAAGATCATAAGAATGATTCAGAAACAACTTTATAGATTTTATAAATAACCTTGTATAGAATATTAAATTATATATTCAGTTTTATTTTGATCTATCTCTTTATTCTTGAAGGGAATATTGAAGATCATCTTCATATTTTTCTAGGATTTTTGCTCTCTATTCTTGTTGCTTACATTGCTTTTTTCGGGAATTGGATATCGCTTGATGCCACAAAGGCTGTTGTTATTTTTGGTTCAATCATATTTGGATTGGGTGGGTGGTCTTTAGCATTAGCCGTCCTCGCCTTTTTCATCACCAGTAATCTACTCACCAGATGGAATAGAGTACAGCGAGAAGCCAATACTGATAAGAAATTCAGAAAGTCCGGTAATTCAAAGCGAAGGGATGGTTATCAAATCTGGGCAAATGGGTTTTGGATAGCACTTTTCTGCATCTTATGGTTTTTATCCGGATCAGGTGCACTCATGGCGGCAGCTTTTACAGCACTTGCTGCGGCCACTGCAGACACTTGGGCAACTGAAGTAGGAACTGTAAAGCCTGGGAAAACTGTTAAAATAAATACTTTCCAACCGGTTAGACCTGGGAGTGATGGGGGTGTTAGTCTTAAGGGTACAATCGCATCTGCACTTGGTGCACTCCTCATTGCTGGATTTGTCTTCACAACCGACACTACTTTTCCGTTACTACTCTTTATGATCGTGTTTATTTTTGGTTTTATTGGAAGTGTTATCGATTCCTATTTGGGGGCTTTGATCACAGATAATAAAATCAGATTAAAAGCTCCATCCGACTTTAGTGGAAACAGTCTGATGTTTTCCAACAGTTTTGTCAACTGGGCATCTACAGGTACAAGTGCTCTTATCGCTCTAATCATCACTAATTTAATTATTTAATGATTTGGTATAAAAAATTACACTGGCAGATTATAATCGGCTTAATTCTGGGTCTGATTTGGGGATTATTCGCAAGTATTCTTGGATTGGGGGAGTTTACCTCGAATTATATACGCCCGTTTGGTACTATTTTTATCAATTTACTGAAGTTAATTGCAGTCCCATTGGTTCTGGCGTCTCTGGTAATTGGGATATCCAGCTTGAACGATATGACCCGGCTTTCAAAAATGGGTGTGAAAACGGTCCTAATCTATTTAGTTACAACAATGTTGGCCATAACAATCGGACTTACAGTCGTGAATGTACTTCAGCCGGGGTCTACACTGCCTGAAGAGACAAGAGTGAGCCTGATGGAGAGTTATGGAGAGAATGTTGAAGGAAACGATACTGTTGTTGGAGAAGTTCAAGACCGCAATTTTTTAGATTTTTTTGTTGATGTAGTTCCGGAAAACTTTTTTGGAGCAGCCAGTAATAATACAAATATGCTTCAAATTGTATTTGTAGCCATACTACTGGGGATAGGTTTGATCAATATACCTGCGCAAAAAGGTCAACCGTTGATAAACTTTTTTGAATCACTGAATGATGTGGTCATAAAAATTGTGGATTTGATTATGAAAACAGCTCCTTACGGTGTTTTTGCTCTGATGGCTGCTGTAATAGTTGATTTAACCGGTGACGATTTAGGGCAAGCTCTGATTCTTTTAAGAGCTCTGGGGTGGTATTGCATAGCGGTTCTAATTGGTTTATTACTGCATGTTTTTATTGTCTATTCATCTCTTTTTAAAATGTTCAGTAAAATGAAATTAAGGGATTTTTTCAGGGCAATCAGGCCTGCTATTCTATTAGGTTTTAGTACGAGTTCCAGTCTCGCAACTCTTCCTGTAACAATGGAGCGAGTAGAAAAAAACTTAGGTGTAAAAGAAGAAGTAGCTAGTTTTGTACTTCCGGTTGGAGCTACCATTAATATGGATGGAACCAGTCTTTATCAAGCAGTTGCAGCTGTATTTATTGCTCAAGCTTTGGGAATGGATCTTACTATTGCCCAACAACTTACGATTGTA
>JAGXIS010000032.1 GCA_024635465.1 Bacteroidota bacterium
CTGCTATGATTTGACCGGCAAGTTCTAGCTCCTCATTGGTCAATTCATTTGAAGTTGTTCCCACATTGGAATCATTAATTGAACATCCTGAAAAAATGATTATTGCAATTAGTAAAGCCGTTGATGTCTGAGTCAATTTTAGTATTCGTGATTTCATATTACTGGTATTTTATTACTGAGAACTTTACAAGTAATACAGTTATAGGTAGGGGGTACCCCTAACTCAAATTCAAATTTCTAAATAATTTTTTAACGAAGCACGAAGATCTTTCAGTGCAAGTGCCATATGATTTTCTACGGTTTTTGGACTGATTTTGAGAATTTCGGCTGTTTCTTTGTAGGTAAATTCATTTATAAAACAGTGTTCAAAGACACTTCTGCGGCGTTCAGGCATTTTTTGGACTGCAGCTTCTATCGATTCCTGAAGATCGCTGAGTTGCAGGTTATCTAATGGAGTTTCGTCTGTATGTTCTATTTTCAGTTCATCAAGGTCAAACGGATTTACTCTGTTCAGGTGGTTAATCATGCGAGTGTATGCTATTCTGAACAGATAGGCATGCAACGACAAATCAGGTTTGATTTTATGCCTGTTTTCCCAAATGTAAATAAAGGCTTTTTGAATCAAATCCTCTGCTACGTCTGAGCGGATACCTCTGCTCCTCAAATAGATGTATACTTTTTCGAAGCTATCATCATAAAATTTTTTAAAAGCCTCTTGATCCCCATTTTTAATGGCTTGATATAGTTCTTTTTGTTGATTTTTGTCCATTACGGACATCAAGGCCGAAAATATAATTAGCTCTGTCAGGAAAAAAGTCATGAGTTTTTTTAATTCGAATAAGTAAATATTCTTCAACTTATTCAATATAACTGATTAAAGAGAAGTGAAAAGTGAAAAGGCAATGGACAGGAAATCACCCCCAACCGTCATCCTTGTAGATCAGGATCTCGTGACTATAGTCTTTGATTAGGCTATGGTTTCGTTCAAGAGCATTCGCTCCATGGAGATCCTGAAACGAGTTCAGGATGATGGTTATAATGAAATCCCTGCACCCTGCACCTTGTACTCCCAATGGTTGGGACTTCCGCTACGATCCACTCTGCACCTTGAACCCTGCTCCCTGAATCATACCATCGGACATTTCTCAACAGCTGTTTTGTAACTTTCTTTCAAGATGTCCAAACCTGTATCGATGTGGTGTTTTTGAGTAGTTAACGGAGACCTGAATCGGATGCTTTTTGTGCCACAACCTAAGATCATCAGATGATTTTTCATGCACTCTTTACGGAGTTCGTCACGAGAATGAGTATCAGGCAGGTCGATCGCACAAAAAAGTCCTTTACCTCGTGGATTGGATATAAACTCTTCTTCATCGGCTAGTTCCTTAAGTTTATTCTGCAAATATTCACCGACTTTGTTCACATTATCCACCAAGTGGTCCTCTTCGATCACTTCGAGTATCCGCTGAAACCGAACCATATCAACCAGATTGCCACCCCATGTTGAATTGATTCGCGATGATACATTAAAACAGTTGGTTTCAATTTCATCCACTTTTTTTCCGGCCAGAATACCGCATACCTGTGCTTTTTTCCCGAAAGCGATGATATCCGGTTCTACATAGTATTCATGAGCCCAAAACTTCCCGGTCAGAGCCACTCCGGTTTGTACTTCATCGTAGATAAAAAGAGCATCAAACTCCATTGTCAGATCTTTAAGCGCCTGATGGAATTCTTTCCTGAAATGATTATCTCCTCCTTCACCCTGAATCGGTTCCAGGATGATGCAGGCAATATCATCTTTGTAGGTTTCAAAATATTGTCGGGCTTGTGCTATGGCTTGTTCCTCTTCAAGAACCACTTTTTGAGTGTTCTCTTCATTCAATGGGAACTTAATTGCAGGATTGTGAATTCTTGGCCAATCAAACTTTGGAAAATATTTGGTTTTAGTGGGCTCTGTATTTGTCAGAGATAGGGTATAGCCGCTTCTCCCATGAAAAGCTTTATCCAGATGCAATACCTTATGTCCCTTTTCGGTTCGATACCCCTTCTTGAAATTCTTTTGAACCTTCCAATCAAAAGCAACCTTGAGAGCATTTGCCACAGCAACGGCACCTCCGGCAACAAAAAATGCATGAGGCAGATAATCCGGGATACCAACGCGTGAAAAAGTATCAACAAACTCTGCCATTTCCTCGGTATAGACGTCTGAATTGGAGGGTTTGTTGATAGCAACCTCCCCGAGTTTTTTTACAAAATCAGGATCTCCGGCGAGTCGGTCGTGATTCATACCCAGAGGATTTGACGCAAAAAAGGTGAAAAAATCAAGATAATCGACATTGTGAGCCGAATCGTGAAGATAGAGACCTTTGCTCTTTTTCAGATCCAGGACTATGTCGAGTCCGTCAGTTATCAGATGTTTTCGAAGTGTATCACGAACGTTGTTTGGAGATATTGGTTTTGACATCAGGCAGTTTATTAATCAATTATCGGTCTGCAATTGTCCTTGTAGGATAAGAAACTAACCCACCCAATGGCAAGACATGATTGAGTAGTTAATAAGTAGAAATGAAGATAATATTTATCTCAATTCATGTACTCTTTAAAAGTCTTACCTATGATGGATACGCACTCCATGAGTTGCTCTTCTGTCATGACTAACGGTGGTGCAAATCGTATAATATTACCGTGAGTCGGTTTAGCGAGCAAGCCGTTATTTTTAAGATTTACACAGAGATTCCAGGCTGCATCTCCGGATGGGTCGTCATCAATGACCACGGCATTCAGAAGGCCTTTACCTCTCACACTCACAATCAGTGAACACTCTTCTTTCAATTTATTCATCTCGTTACGGAATATCTCACCGAGTTTTCGTGCATTCTGAATGAGATTTTCGTTTTCGACCACTTCAAGGGATGCCAAAGCCACTTTACATCCCAAAGGATTTCCACCAAAGGTAGAGCCATGTTGCCCCGGCTGAATCACATCCATCACGATGTTATCTGTTAATAGTGCAGAAACCGGGTAGACTCCCCCGGAAAGTGCTTTTCCGAGAATAATCATGTCCGGCCGTACATAATGTTCGGGCTGACGCTCGCATTGATTACTGCAAGTACAATTCCCACAAACAGCCAACAGACTGCCGGTTCTGGCAATGCCTGTCTGTATTTCGTCACAGATCAAGAGCACATTATTAGCTTTACAAAGATCAGAAGCTGCTTTTATATAGCCTTCATCCGGCAGAAAAACACCGGCTTCACCTTGAATAGGTTCCACCAAAAAGGCTACGACGTTATCATCCTTGAGTGCTTCTTTAAGTTGATCTGTATTTCCGTATTCAATAGAGATAAATCCGGGAGTATAAGGGCCAAAATAATCTTTAGCATTCGAGTTGCTTGAAAAAGAGATGATGGTGGTTGTCCGGCCGTGAAAATTATTGTCACAAACAATGATCTTGGCTTCATTTTCTGGAATGCCTTTTATCTGATACCCCCATTTTCTGGCGATTTTGATGGCAGTTTCTACAGCTTCAGCACCTGTATTCATCGGGAGTACCTTATCATACCCAAACAGTTGGGTCAGTTTCTGCTCAAATTCCCCCAATACATTATTATAAAATGCACGGGAGGTTAATGTGAGTGTCTCACCTTGCTCTCGAAGTGCTTTGATGATATGTGGGTGGCAGTGACCCTGATTTACAGCAGAATAAGCGGAGAGAAAATCATAATATTTATTCCCTTCCGGATCCCAGACATATACGCCTTTTCCTTTTGAAAGTACTACCGGTAGGGGATGGTAATTATGAGCTCCATATTTATCTTCAAGGTCTATTGCGTCTTTGCTGGATATCATGCTTTTGACTGCTGAAATATTAGTAATTTGAGTTTTGAAAGTGGAAAATACAAATTACTGAATTGAAGTTGGTGATTTTCTTACGCTTTCAAAAATTACTGTAGACTACTAAAATTCAATTGTAATATTTCAAGGTAACGGAAATGGGAAAAAGTTTTGAAGCCTTTCTCAACTGCCAAACCAGTAACTCAGTTTCACCAGGAAAATATTGGTCGGTTTGGCATCAAACAGCATGCTGAAATCCCGGTTCAGCCGGAAATCATTTTCCGGCCCGTTGCTGGAGCGATCGTGCTGCCAAACAAAGTAGAATGTAGATCCGGGCCGGTATTCCCATCGGAAAACGGTATTGCCCTGAATGGAACGGAAATTATAATCACGACGGGAAATATTGAAAGAATCAGCACCCCCTGCACCGTCGGGATCAACAGTATATACTCCGTCAGCTTCTGAATAGAAAATGGTACCCGCATCTTGTCCATACACATCAAACTCGAATTCTCTCGGCGTTTTGAACTCCTTAAAATTGTAGAAATGTCCGGTGTTGATGTAAGGGCGGGCATAGAGTTGAAGGCTAATATCCGGTGTAAACGTCCAATCCAGGCGGATGCTTGTTGAGAGGTACGTCAGGCCCAGGTCAGAAAAAATGTACCGTGTTCCGTAGGTATTTGTAGCCAGCGGATCCTCAACTGCAGTGATATATTGATCACTTTCAACTTCCCAGCCAAATTCAGGAGAAATTTCTAATTGAATATACGTGGTTGGGCGTAATTCAATAAACCCCCAAATGTTCCGGTCAATTTCGTGTCCGTTAAATTCATTCCTGTAAAATCCACCTATTCCATAGGCTATTTTTTTTGTTTGGTCGGAGCGAATGTTGACATTAAAATTCCAATCTCGGGGTCGTTGGCCAACGGGTCCACCGCGGGTCAGGCGGTCGTTGTACACTTTGCCCCGGTAGTTGAAGTTGTAATTGAACGTCCACAGGTTGTTGAATCTCATTAAGCCACCTGTATTATAATAGCTCCCGGTCAGGTCGCCGTCGTAATTCCAGGAAAACGTCTCAAACGACCAGAATTCATAATGGCGCATCCATTCAGGATTAGTTTCGAGATAGATAAGCCCACCGGAGAGGGCCCGATAATCCGCCCGGTTTTCGAAACCTAGATCATTCACTTCATATCCGGGGCTTACCTCCGAATAGGTGAGCGACGAACGCCAGTGTTCTCCGCCGCCTTTACGAATACTGATCTCAGTGGCAAAACCACTGAGACTGGTTTTGTCGGTGTCTAGGCTCAATTTGCGGGAATCTACACGATTGTAATATCGCGCAGGTGATTTTTGTGTACGTTCAATA
Source organism: Bacteroidota bacterium (assembly GCA_024635465.1). Classification (GTDB taxonomy): domain Bacteria; phylum Bacteroidota; class Rhodothermia; order Balneolales; family Balneolaceae; genus Rhodohalobacter. Next base: position 5,207 of record JAGXIS010000032.1, read on the forward strand.
ACTTGCGCCGATCCGTTCACCTGGCTTGCAGAAATGGTACCACTTACGGACCAGTCCCGGTTGTTCCAGTTGTGCTCAAAATCGAGCCCGGCAAGGTATGCGGATGAGTGCAAAAAATCTTCAAAATAGGTGCCTTCGGTATTGCGATTCACAGCGCTGAAAAAACCACCAAAAACGCTGTTACCGTCATAAATATCTTTCTTGGTCCGGGCTACCAGGTAATTGGTGGCCGGTTCTATGGTAAAATTACCCGAGGTTGTATTGATGTCAATTTGATAGGGGGATGATTCACGTGTTGTAAAAGCATTAAGCAGTCCGATTGACCATCCCGATTTTGTTTTCCCACTGATTTTAGCCGCAGCTGCAATAGTGGTTTGATCCGGCGTGTTTGTATAGATATCATTTACATTATTGGGATCGTAAACCGATTCATTATGGTAGTTGTTGTAGCTGCTCAGGCTCCCCTGGGGTGCACGACCAATTCGGCGCGAATAAAAGGTTAAGGGATTTCCAAACGTGTTAAAAGTGCGTGTTCTGCCGAACTGGAAGATTTCA
>JAGXIS010000033.1 GCA_024635465.1 Bacteroidota bacterium
GGACTCAGAAACATGTTGGAGTGACCGGCTTTGACAGTTACTGCTTGAACACCCATATTTTTCATAATTTCAAAACCGTAATTCATTGAAAATACGATTCCTTCTTGTGCTGCTCTCAAGATGTGAGACGTTTGATGTCTGTTATAATCAAGTCCATAAAACAGTGAACCCGGATTATGATTTTCAAAAATTCGTTCGGCACCGTTACCGAAAGGAAAAATGGAGAGTCCATCAGACCCCACAGGAACAGATGCGGCTCTGGAGTTCATTTCATCGTAATCAATACGATCTGATAGAAGATTGTGTTGATCCAGCTATTCAAAATTCCGGTGCCATTGATACATAAAAGAACTCCGTAGGAAGGGTTTGATGCTTGATGATTCACATGGATAAATGAATTCACCCTGGATTTTGAGTCATAAAGTGGCTGATCAGTCACTGCATAGATGACCCCGGAAGTGCCTGCTGTTGTTGCGATTTCACCTTTTTGAAGAACATTGAGCGAAAAAGCATTATTGGGTTGGTCTCCGGCTTTATAACTGATAGGAATACCGGAACTCAATCCAAGTTCTGCAGCTGCTTTTGTGGTGAGTTCAGCCGTCGATTCAAATGAGTCATAAGCCCTGGGAATCAGTTCTTCTGATATACCATAATAATCGAGCAGAAGGTTAGCCAATCCGTTCGATTTATAGTCCCAGAAAATACCTTCAGAAAGCCCACTTTTTGTAGTACTGATCTCACCGGTCATTTTCATTGCAATAAAATCTCCGGGAAGCATCATTGTGTGGATCTTACTGTAGAGTTCCGGCTCATATTTTTTGACCCATTTTAATTTGGATGCCGTAAAGTTGCCGGGAGAATTTAAAAAATGCTCTAAACAGGTTTGATGACCCAGATCCTGAAAAGCCTGTTGACCGATTTCAGCTGCACGACTGTCGCACCATATAATAGAGGGCCTAAGCACTTGATGATTTTTATCTACCAATACTAATCCATGCATCTGATAAGAGATACCGATAGCAGCAATTTCATCAGATGAGATTTTCGATTTTTGGATGAGTTTTGTTGTAGCGGTTTTGATATGTTTCCACCAAATCACCGGATCCTGTTCAGCCCAACCTGATTGTGGGGATTGAATGGCCATCTCTTGATCAGGTGAGACAGCTGTGGCTATAGATTGTCCTGTTTGAGAATCTACTAAAGAAGCCTTCACAGATGAACTACCAACATCATAACCCAATAAATACCGTTTTGTGGGTTTAAGAGTCATAATTTCTTGTCTATTCGAAAATGTCTGATTGAATATGGACTGTTAACTGCAAGATTTGAAAAAGTTGGGAAATAGCCAACTGTATTCGTTCGATGTTGGTCTTATAGTAGAATTAGTTGTGATAATTTAAGGAGAATGCCTCAAATAGATACTTGATATACCTTAACTTTCCGATCCAAAGAGATATTGAACCCCTGTTCAGGGGTTCCTGTACTTTGTACACTTTTCCCCCAATTTGCAATTGGGGTTATTTGCATTGGATTTGCAAAAGCAAATCGGTTGAATGGAATGTTAAAATCATCAATAATATTTACACGACAAATTTCGTATCATAGAGTAATTATAAGGCCATATTAACATCAAACGTCATCAAACATTATGCCTAAAGTAGTTCAAAAACTCCACGATTTTGTAAACCTGATCGACCCTGATCAAAATCAGATTTTTAATATGAGTAACGAAGAAGCTGAAAAGCTGGTCGCTACCGGTGATCCTACAGAAGTTCGTAAGATTGAGGGGAGTTTTGCGATCGTGACTAAAGTGGGCGAACAGGTATTTATGGCCAGGTCAATTGGCCGCCCCATGCGATACTTTATGGCAAAACAGGAATCAGGTCCGTTGTTAATTGTAGCAGACCGTATTGATGATATCCATAGCTATCTGAAAGAGCAAAATATGGATTATCAGTTTCGGCCGGATTATACCCGAATGGCACCTGCACACTATGTTACTCGATTGGATGTGATTGGATGTCCGGATCCCAATCCCGACTATAAACGCTATTTTGTACCGGAAAGAAATAAGCTGAATTCTGATCTGGATGCCATCGGGGAGGCTTATGTTGGAGCAATGGCTAATGAGTGTAACAAATGGTTAGATAGCATACCGGAGGATGAACCCATTGGAGTTTTATTTTCGGGAGGAATCGACAGTGGTTCGGTATTCCTGGTTTTATATGATCTGCTTTTAAAAAGAGGTGAATCACCGGCCAGGTTGAAGGCGTTTACACTCAGTGTAAACGGTGGACCCGATGGCGAGCAAGCACATAAATTCCTGGATAAACTGGGATTGGGAATATTTCATGAACTCATCGAAGGAGACTTATCTGATCTGGACTATAAAGAGACCATTCGTGTGATTGAGGACTATAAACAGAGAGATGTGGAAGCGGCTACCATGGTTTTAGCTCTTTGTAAAAAACTTCGCAATAACTATCCAAATTGGAAGTATTTGGTTGATGGTGATGGGGGAGATGAAAATTTGAAATCCTATCCAATTGAAGAAAATCCTGAGCTTACTATTCGCAGTGTTCTTAACAACCCACTGCTTTATCATGAAGGGTGGGGTGTTGATAAAATAAAACACTCACTTACCTACAGTGGCGGACAAAGCCGTGGTCATGTTCGAACATACGCTACAGCGAGTCAGCTCGAATTTAAAGGGTTTAGTCCATACACACTTCCCAATGTAATTGAAGTATCAGAAGGAATACCATTCATACAGCTTACTGATTGGAAACATGAGGAGCTCTACGCTTTAAAAGGTGAAGTTGTAAGACGCGGTGTGAAAGCTGTAACCGGTCATGATATGCCTGTATTCCCAAAAAGGAGAATGCAGCACGGCACTGTAGAGATGGAAGATTTTGATAAAGTTTTTCCAAAGGATGAGATGGTTTACAGGAAATATTTCGCCTCACTGTATGTATAGATACTCCGTTTTATAGATTATTAGAATCACTAAATATCCTTAAGGAAAAGACAGGTAACTATTGATTACTGAGATTGGGAATCGAACCATTGAGCAGTATCGCCCTCATAAAGAGGAGGTAGATGTTAATAAGCCATATCTCTATCTCCATGAAGAGGAAGTTCAGTTTGATGGTGCACTGAAGACTGTAAATACTGTTTTTCTCACCAATAAAGAGTGTCCATTCAAGTGTGTGATGTGCGATCTATGGCGACATACTTTAGATCAGCCCACACCCATCGGTGCAATACCACGCCAAATAGAGTATGCATTGAAGAGGCTTCCAAAGTCTTCTGTTATCAAGTTATATAACAGTGGTAATTTTTTTGATGTGCAGGCGATACCGGTTGACGATTACGAAAAAATAGCCAATCTGTTACGTGATTTTGATCATGTAGTAGTAGAAAATCATCCAAAACTGATAGGCAGTAAAATTTCCGATTTTAAGAGTATGCTTTCGGGCACATTTGAGGTTGCAATGGGTCTTGAAACGATTCATCCGGTAGTGATGCCAAAACTAAACAAGCAGATTACGAAAGAAAATTTCAGAACAGCGGTTTCCTTTTTGCGTGATCTTGATATTATTGTCAGGGCTTTTATCCTCTTGAACCCACCATTTTTAAAAAGTGTTGAAGAAAATAGAGAGTGGTGTCTTAAATCAGTGAAGTTTGCTTTTGATGCGGGGGTCTCTGCTTGTTCGATCATCCCTACAAGAGGAGGAAATGGGATCATGGACCATTTTGAAGAAGTAGGAGATTTTATACCGCCAAAACTTGAAGAGTTAGAGACTGTATATGCTGATTCTTTACGGTTACAGAAGGGTCTAGTATTCTGTGATTTATGGGATTTAGAGAAATTTTCAGATTGTAAAACGTGCTTCAATGAGCGAAAAAGACGATTGGAAACGATGAATTTGACGCAAAAAGTGGTACCCGAAATTGATTGTAACTGCTGGGATACAGGTAGGATAGATCACAATGATTGAGTTTTATGGAGAGCCTTAACGAGGAGTTAGAAAAAAGTTATGATATTGCAGTGATAGGTTCCGGATTTGGAGGATCTATTACTGCAATGGGTTTGAAAAAAATAGGGTATAATGTCTGTGTTATTGAAAAAAAGAGTCATCCCAGATTCGCGATTGGGGAATCCTCAACACCGATAGCGGATATGATATTGAGGGATATAGCAGACAGTTATAACCTACCTTTCTTAAAGCATTTTTCACGATACGGAGAGTGGCAAGAGTATTACCCAGATGTGAGATGTGGATTAAAACGTGGATTCAGCTATTATCACCATCAAAAAGGTGAGAGATTTGAGACTAATTCTAATCATAATAACGAGCTGTTGGTTGCGGCCAGTGTTGATGATCTTAATTCAGACACAAATTGGATGAGAAGTGATGTAGTTCATTTTCTGATTAAAAAAGCCATTGAATTGGGCGTTCATTACTTCGAAAAAACGGAAGTTATTCAACTTGATAGAGTGGAAGAAGCTCCAGAGTGGGATGTGAAGATAAAATCTGAGAAGTTAATAAGAGATTTTAAAGTGAAATGGATTATTGATGCAACCGGGTCGGGTGAATTCTCCGGGAAATATTTCAATACGTCAAACGATATAATCGATTTTAAAACAAATTCAGAAGCGATTTATTCGCATTTCAAAGATGTATCAATGTGGGAAAGCTATTTGCAAGAACGCAATATTTCTACAGTGGATTACCCATATAATCCGGATGATTCAGCATTGCACCAAATCATTGATGAGGGCTGGATCTGGATGCTCAGATTTAATGACGGATTATTGAGCTGTGGTCTGGTGTTGGACAATACAACGGAGAAAAGTAGAATGGCTAACAAAGACTATAACAAAGTTTGGGGAGAAGTTTTAAAGCAGTATCCATCTATTAAGAAAGTTCTTCAATCCAATACTTTCGCTGATCAGCCTGGAAGGTTGATTCATTCCGGCAGATTGCAACGAAAATTAAATCGAACCTATGGAGAGGGTTGGGTCGCATTAAACCATACAGTCGGATTTGTAGATCCAATGCATAGTACAGGTATTGCATTTACGCTTTCAGGTATTGAAAAATTACTAAGTCTTTTTAAGGACGGAATTGGAAAAGAAATTGAACAAAACCGATATAGAGAAATTCAAGATAAAACTTTTAAAGAATTGGAGTTCATAGATATATTAGTATCAGCGACTTATCGTTCCAGGTGGAATCCTGCGCTCTTTGCGGCCTCGGTTATGCTCTATTTTGTTGCAACCGTTGATTACGAGCAGAGGAGGCTTGGTGGTCGGAAACCCGATCTTTTTTTATCGGCTGATAATCATGATCTGACAGACTTGGTTTCTCAGATCTACCAAAAAATCGTAGCGATAGAATCGAGCAAAAGTGCGAGTAAAGTTAAAGAGTTGTTATCTGAGATATCTATACTCATTGAACCATTTAATAGTGTAGGTCTTTTAAATGCGCCAAATAAGAATATGTACTGGCATACTGCTGTAAAGATGTAAATTGAAAACAACCTCTTGTTACACCATATAGTATTAATTTAAAAAGATTTTTAAATCAACTTATCAGGTTTAGAATGTCTTGCGGGATATCCGGCATGCTTCCTTGTTGTGATGCAACAAATGCAGCATAATGATTAGATGTTTCGAGTAGTTGTTGAGGGTCTAATTTTTTTAACATCAAATGTGTAAAACAGGCCAGAAAAGCATCACCTACACCCACAAAATCACCATTACCGTGAATAGGAAATGCTTTTTGGCGGTATCTGCCTTTTGAATTGATAAGCTCACTTCCTTGGGATCCAAGTGTAATCAGTATCGTTTTATTTGAATCCATTTCAATAATTTTATCAGCTGTATCTGCAGTATTTAACCACTTTCCTACGATAGAGTACTCTTCACGATTAAATTTAATGACGTTCGATTCATCTATGTTATTTAAAATGGTCTCTTTATCAACATAAGGGGGTCTGATGTTGAGATCGAATACTTTTAAACAATTTGCGGGCAATTTTTTTAACAGCGTCTCTACAGTATGCTTTGAACCTTCATTTCTTTGTGAGAGTGAGGCAAAGCAAAAAGCATCCAGGGATTTTGTTAATAGATTTATTTCCGCGGATAACTCAATATCATCCCATGCAGCCGGTTGATGAATGGTGTATGTCGGTTCATTTTCTTGATCAACCGTTACAGACACTGTTCCGGTAGGTAATTTCAGGTCTTTTTGTATGAACTTAATTGACAGCCCTTTTTTAGAAATAAATTTTAGAAGATCTGCGCCATTTTCATCATTCCCAATTTTGCTCAATAGATAGGATTCATTGCCAAAAAGATGGAGATGATAGGCTAGATTTGCAGGAGAACCACCCGGTTTTTTATAATTCGGGAAGATATCCCACAAAATTTCGCCAAAACTTAAGGTCTTAAACATATAACGGATTGTTAGTTTTTGAGAATAAGTTCATAACTAAAATTAGTAAAATAAAAAAGATAGCTGTTATCATTCATTTTCAGTTAAAAAATTAAATGAAAAAAGTTGTATTCATGTTTTGAGAGTATGTCATTTCTTCTATTTTTAGCTGTCGATTATATGGCTTCATATTAAACTAAACCGATAAAAGATTGTAACTGAAAATTATTTTCTGAACTCTACTACAAATATATAATAGAGTCTGCCATGGATGAAAACAAACGCTCAACACTCACTCGAAAATTATTTTTGAAAAAAGTAGGGTTAGGTGCAGCTACTTTCTGGAGCACGTGCACCTGCACTACTTTCAACAGAAATTATGCGTAAAAATAGAATCATAAATTGGAACCCTGATTCAATGCAATTGGGATAAAAAATGTCTTGAATGTTTAAGTGGATAGTGATTTATCTTTAAGCTATGTAAAATAGATAGGTAGTTTTAACGTTCTATTTTTTGAAAAAGAAATCATCTATTCAGACCTTCAACTGATTAATTGTTGAACTTTATTGATTTTGCTCAGATTATGAATATTAATATCAAAGCTCAGAATAGTAACACCTATGATGCAATCGTTGTAGGTACCGGAATTAGCGGAGGATGGGCCGCTAAGGAACTTACAGAAAAAGGTTTAAATACATTAGTACTCGAAAGAGGCAGGGATGTTAAACATGTTGAAGATTATCCTACGATGCTTAAAGATCCATGGGAGTTGCCAAACAATGACCAGTTATCTGCTGAAGAACTTAAAATGTATGAAAAACAGAGTAGAACCGGTTATACCGTACGTGAATCCACAAAACACTGGTGGGTAAAAGATCCCGAGCAGCCGTACAGAGAAGAGAAACCCTTTAATTGGATCAGAGGGTACCATGTTGGCGGGAAGTCTCTCATGTGGGGACGCCAGAGCTATCGGTTATCACCAATGGATTTTGAGGCAAATGCAAAAGACGGAATTGGCGTAGATTGGCCGATACGATATAGTGATCTTGAGGATTGGTACTCATACGTAGAAAGATTTGCCGGGATTAGTGGTCAGGCTGAAGGTTTACCTCAACTACCGGATAGTGTTTTCCAACCGCCTATGGAGCTTAATTGTCTGGAAGAACATTTTAAGCAAAGTATCAAAGATCGTTTCGACAGGATGCTGACGATTGGAAGAGTGGCGAATTTGACCGAGCCTAAAGATGGAAGAGGGATGTGCATGAGTCGTAACCTATGCATTAGAGGGTGTCCATATGGGGGGTATTTCAGCAGTAACGCATCAACCTTACCTATGGCAGCTGCGACAGGTAATATGACACTCAGGCCTCACTCAATTGTTAATAGCGTTATCTACGATGAAGGTTCAGGTAAAGCAACAGGTGTAGAAGTCATCGATTCTGAAACAGGTGAAATGATTGAATTTTATTCAAAAATCATTTTTCTCAATGCATCAACTGTGAACACTACACTCATCATGTTAAATTCCAGATCTAACCGGTTCCCAAATGGACTCGGTAATGACTCCGGTGAGTTGGGACACAATTTAATGGATCACCATTTAAGTGTTGGCGCCAGTGGTCAATACGATGGTTTTGAGGACAAATACTACTGGGGTAGAAGACCTAATGGTTTTTATATACCCAGATTTAGAAATTTAGATTCTAGTAACCGCGATTATATTCGGGGTTTTGGATATCAGGGAGGGGGTAGCCGTGAGAGCTGGGTTGCAGCTGTCAGGGAATTGGCAATTGGAAAACAATTGAAGGAATTTGTACAGACACCGGGAACATGGACTTTAGGGATGGGTGGTTTTGGAGAAACTCTACCTTATCATTCTAATAGAATGTATCTTAATTTTGAACAAACAGATAAATGGGGTCAACCCACTGTTGTATTTGATAGTGAGTTAAAGGAGAATGAACTGCTCATGAGAAAAGATATGATGAATGATGCTGCTGAGATGCTGGAAGCTGCCGGTTTTAAAAATATCATTACTTATGATGCTCAACCACCTTTGGGACATGGTATTCATGAAATGGGCACCGCACGAATGGGTAATGATCCGAAAACTTCTGTACTTAATGGTTGGAATCAGATACATTCAGTAAAGAATGTTTTTGTAACAGATGGAGCCTGTATGACCTCTTCAGCCTGTCAGAATCCATCCTTAACATATATGGCACTTACTGCAAGAGCAGCAAATTACGCATCGGAAGAATTAAAAAAAGGCAATCTGTAACCAATAATCGATTTATAATGGAACGTAGAGAAGCGATAAAAAGAACAGCTGCAATAATGGGGGGAGTCATATTTGCACCTTCAATTTTTGGTGTTTTAAGTGGTTGTACTGCAACCGGTGATCCATGGAAACCTGTGTTATTTAATCAGAGTCAGGCAAATTTGACAAAATCACTCGCAGAAACCATTATCCCTGAGACGGATACTGCCGGAGCCATCGAAGTTGGGGTACCGGGTTTCATGGAAAAAATGGTAAATGAAGTCTATACCGAAGAACAACGAATGGTTTTCCTTGAAGGTTTGGATTCTTTTGATTCTGTATGCATGAATTCAACCGGTAACCTTTTTGCCGATCTCTCTTCTGATGAGCAATTAGAGTATGCTACTGAAATGAATAGATTAGCTTTATCGGATCAACCTATGGGTGTTCTCAATTTTTTCCTTCTGTTCAAAGAGCTCACAATGGTGGGATATTTCACTTCAGAAGTCGGTGCGACTCAGGTTTTAAGATATGAACCTGTTCCGGGTTATTACGATGGATGTATGCCATTTGAAGAAGTGGGACGTACCTGGGCTACATAGTTTGGGTTCTCTGAATGAATCGATTGTAGTTTACAGGTGGTGCATTAAAATCTCTTATCTTCGTTGAATATCATTAGCATTTCCAATTGGGTTTGTCCAATGAATGACTGTGTGAATGTGTAAATAATTTGATATCAACAATTTAGTCAGGTATAATGAGAATAGATCCGAAACACTTTAATAAGTTTATAGCATTTTGTGCTGTAATAACCATCGTCGTTATAATCTTCAGTACATTTCACTATTCACAACAACAGACATCTGATTTTCAAACCAGAATAGATGATGTAGAATTTAATAATCTCTCCTTTTATTCCTACTCTGAAGAAGATTCTTTAAGAATAAGTGACTTGGCAGATAAACCTGTTGTCATTCATTTTTGGGCAACATGGTCGGGTAAATCGCTAAGTGTGAATCAATTTTTATTGGAATACAGCACTCAACGTGATGATCTAAATGTGATCGCAGTATCAGTCAAGGATGCTGAAAATCTGATTTTGGAATACATAGATTCAAATCACTACTCCTTTCATTTTGTAGAAGGAACTGAATTCTATCAATCTGAATTAATACCAGGTATTCCGACTCAAATATTATTA
>JAGXIS010000034.1 GCA_024635465.1 Bacteroidota bacterium
GATATAGTCCTTAATGTCATTTAGTTTGCGCATTCACGAGTATGCGGGATTTAAGAGATGACAGCTCTGTAGTAGTCGAGATCTTCAAGAATTTCAGCAGTACCTCTAACCACAGCAGTGAGTGGGTCTTCTGCAATGTGGACAGGCAGATCTGTTGTTTCCATGATCAGTTTATCCAGATTCTTTAACAATGCACCACCACCGGTAAGCATAATGCCTCGGTCCAGAATATCAGCGGATAATTCAGGGGGTGTCTGTTCGAGTGATTTTGTAATCGCTTCAACAATTGAATTGACTGATTCAGAAATAGCTTCTCTCACATCTCGGGATGTTACCTGTCTTGTTCTGGGAACTCCATTAACCAAGTCACGGCCTTTCGTAATGATTTCAATCTCTTCATCCAATGGAGCGGCTGAACCAATTTCACATTTAATTCTTTCTGCTGTTCGCTCGCCGATCAGAAGGTTGTGATTTCTTCTGAAGTAGTTGATGATATCTTCATTTAATTCATCTCCACCCAATCGTACAGATTGTGCATGAACAATGCCTGAAAGAGCAATAACTGCAATTTCAGTGGTTCCGCCACCGATGTCTACAATCATACTTCCAACCGGTTCGTGTACATTTAAACCGATTCCAATCGCTGCCGCCATGGGTTCGTCCACTAGATAGACCGCTTTTGCACCGGCATGTTCGGCACTGTCACGTACAGCTCTGCGTTCTACTTCCGTAATTCCACTGGGCACACAGACCACCATTTTTCGGGTTGTTGTATACCATTTAACCTTAACTTTTTTGATCATGTCACGGATCATCTGCTCGGCAACTTCAAAATCTGCTATTACTCCGTCTCTGAGCGGTCTAACCGTTCGAATATTTCCGTGAGTTTTTTCATGCATCAATCTTGCTTCATGTCCGGTAGCAACGGTCTCATTTCTATTATTTAGAGCAACAATAGAAGGTTCATTTAGAACTATTCCCTGTCCACGCGCATAGATTAATGTATTTGCAGTACCTAAATCGATAGCAATCTCTGAGTAAAGAAAATCAAAAATACCTTTTTTGTTCGGGTCTTTTTTAGTCTTTTTTCTGTTTGTTGAGTAGTGGTCGGACATTGAGTTGTAGGATTTGTCAGTTAATCTATTATCGGCTCTTGAAAATACGTTATCTGAGCCCTATTTGCGAACGAATTATCAGTTAGATTACAAATATATTAATGTTTAAAATGCCGGATTCCGGTGAATATCATTGTCATATTATGATCATTTGCTGCTTTAATGACCTCTTCATCCCGAATACTTCCACCCGGTTGTATAACAGCGCGGGCTCCGGATTGAGCGGCTGCAATCACACCATCAGGAAATGGGAAAAATGCGTCAGAAGCAATTACACTTTCTTTAAGGTTTAAATTTTCATTCATAGCTTTTCTTACAGCTATCACAGAACTGTCTACACGGCTCGTCTGACCGGTTCCGATACCGGATGTAGCTAACTCCTTCGCATACACGATTCCATTTGATTTAATATGTTTTACCACTTTCCAGGCAAATAGAAGATCCTGGAGTTCATCATCTTCGGGTTTTCTATCCGTTACCACTTGAATTCCATCCGGCAATAATTTTCCACTGTCAGCTTGCTGATAAAGTACACCCCCAAAAATAGACCTAAACTGAAATAGGTCTTCTTTTTCAGGATACTTCAGAATTTTAATCAATCGTCGGTTTTTCTTTTCACTTAAATAGTCAATTACACCTTCTTCATAATCAGGTGCAAGAATAATTTCTGTAAATATGGAATCTATAGATTGTGCCGTTTCTAAATCTAATGTGTTGTTGACGATCACAATGCCACCGAACGGAGACGTTCTATCTGTAGCAAAGGCTCTCTCATAAGCCTCTTTTAAGGATGGCCGGGTTGCAACTCCACAAGATACAGTATGTTTGAATATAGCAACGGTTGGATCATCCTCTTTGAATTCTGACATTAAATTCAAAGCACTGTCGATATCTAAGTAATTATTGTAGCTTAATTCTTTTCCATGAAAACAGTCGATGTAATTTTTTTGATCACCGTAAATAGAAGCGGATTGATGTGGATTTTCACCATAGCGTAAATCGGCAGATTTTGAGTTGGAAATGGTTAATTGTTCAGGAAGTACGATTTCTTCCATCTGATTGAAATAGTTACTTATGGAAGCGTCATAATCTGCAGTATGTTCGAATGCTGATGTTGCGAGGGAACGACGACTTTTAAAAGAGATGGCTCCATCCTTTGTAAGTTCACTCAAAAAATCTTCATACTGATCAGGATTTGTAAGAATCGATACATGGGCAAAATTCTTCGCAGCGGCCCGAATCATAGTTGGTCCGCCGATATCGATATTTTCAGTTGCTATTGCCGGAGTGCTATCTGAAGATTTTACGGTCTCCTTAAATGGGTACAAATTTACGACGACTAATTCGAAAGGTACGATTCCCAGATTTTGAATCTCATCCAGATCGGGTTTGTAACTTGTTCTGGCTAATATAGCACCATGAATTCTCGGGTGAAGTGTTTTAACCCGTCCATCCAGGCACTCTTGAAATCCGGTAAGTTCACTTACATCTGTGACTGGAATATCTGCAGCTCGAAGAGTGGAGGCTGTGCCACCGGTACTATAAATTTCTACACCTGATTCCGATAAATTTTTTGCAAATTCTTTTATTCCCTTTTTGTCAGAAACTGAAATCAGTGCTCGTTTGATGTTTAATGGATCCTGTGGTAACGATTTTAAAGGTTGTAAAGCCACTTCAAATCAATCTTTTAAAAGTTTATTAATTACAGTTGGTAAAAGTTTGTGTTCAGCTTTCAATACTCTTGCAGCCAGTGTTGTTGGTGTGTCATTCTCTCGCACATCAACACGCTTTTGCATAATAATTTCACCGCGATCATACTCTTCGTTTACAAAATGGACTGTGCAACCGCTCTCGAGGTCACCGGCATCAATAACAGCTTTATGAACATTGAGTCCATGAAATCCTTTCCCTCCATATTTTGGCAGAAGGGATGGATGGATATTAATAATCATATTTTGGTATCTGTGAACAATACTGTCAGATACTTTTCTAAGAAATCCGGCTAAAATGATTAAATCGGGATTCCAATCGTTTAGTTGCTCAATAATCTTATTTGAAAACTGATCAGGATTTTTTTCCTGTATCTCTACAAATGGTATTTGGTGTTTTTTTGCTCGGGCGGCAGCTCCACTTTCCTGGCGATCCGTAATTAACCCTGAAATCTGTGCATTGATCTCCTTTTTTTCAATTCCATCGATGATGGCTTGAAAATTACTTCCCGAACCGGATGCGAACACGACCAGTTTTTTCACGCGATTAATGAAGGTCTAAAATTCGCGTTAAATATAATGAAAAGATGGGGTAACTATTAGTTTATTTTACTCTCAATCTGTTTAGGAAAAGCAGTGCCAGGCTTTGAATTGAAAATATAGTAGTTATTAAAACTCCATGTCATTTGATTGATTGTAATCTTTAAAATGGTTGCAATGGGTATAGCGATAAGCATTCCAAATATGCCTGCTGTTTGAGCTCCTATCATAACTATAAATAAAATGGCTACCGGATGCATATCTGCTGACTTAGAAAAGATCAGTGGCTGAAGAACAATATTATCTAATAACTGTGCAAACATTACAGCCAAAATACATGGAATTACAAGTGTAAAATCTCCGGTTTCGATTATTGAAATGATGATAGATAGCAAATAACCTAAGATTGGGCCGAAATATGGGATTGTATTCGCAATTCCGATAGTGACACCGACAGATCCTGCATTGTCGAGACCCGCAATAGAGAGAGCAATCCATGATGCAGCACCAACTAAGGTGCACTGTAACAGAACACTTCTAAAATAATGTCCTAATCTACTTTCGATTTTATCGATTAAACTGAGAGTTGTTTCAAAATACTTATTGGGAACCAATTGCAGAATATCTCTGCGAATTTTATGTCCATCTTTTAAGAAAAAAAATGTAGCAAATGGGATGATGATAAAAGCTGCGAATAGATTTGTAAATATATCTATTAAATTGCCCAGGATGTCAGAAAAACTATTAAAATTAAAAAGATCGTCTGCAATATTTGCAACATTATCTCTTAGATATCCATCCGGAATAAATTCAAAACTGGATCTAAGATTAATTTCAATGAGATTCGCAATGTTCACAAGATTTTCCGGCGTAAGTTGTCTGGTCAGGACAGCCATTCGCCCGGCTACGATTGGAATGATGCTGGTAGAGATCCAAAATATGAAAAGTAATACGGTTGCCAGTACAATACTGATGGAGAAAGTACGATTAATTCCGGCTGATTGCATTCTATTCACAAATGGATCGAGTAAATAGCTAAAAATCATAGCAATCATGGCATATAGTACGAGGTTACTATAATTATAGAGAATGAGTGCAACCAGTAAAAAGCCAACAATGAAGATTGCGGACTTTACAATAATTTCAAGTGTTAGATTTTTAAACATCTAATTCAACAGCAATTTTTGGCATTGCTTTTTTAATATCGGATGAAGTAAACCCTCTCCCTGCAAGATAATTGTAAATTTTCATCTTCCGTTTGTACGGGTCATCTTCTCTGAGAAAGTGTTTCTTCCTCTTAATCACTAAATCTAAACAAATCTGATCTTGAGACAAATTATCAAAAAAGGAATTTAAAGTCTTCTGAATTGTTTTTCGATGGATCCCTTTTTTATAGAGTTCAGATTCAATTTTTTTCCTTCCCCATCGATTTAATTCAGATTTATCTGTGATAAATTTAGTTGCAAAACTTTCATCATTAAGAAAGTTATTATCTAGAAGTACATCAAGTACGCTATTTATCAGATCTTCTCTAAAACCTTTCTTTTTTAATTTTAGTTTGATTTCGAAGGAGGCGTGGTCGCGTCTGCCCAAATACCTGAATGCAGCTTCTTTTGCAGCGTTATAATCTTCAGCCTGTTCAAGTTGAGTAAACAAAGAAGGCGTCAATATGACGCCTTTTTGAAGTGAAAAGTCAGCAAGAGTTTTGCTGCTTACACCGATCAGAAATTTTTTTCCATGATATAAAGAGAAACGATTCTGATTCTTTTTTTGAATCCGGATCTCTGTTATTTGAATGGGTAATTTTAGATCTGAGGTTAATTCTGCCAAAGATTTTATATCTGAATTAAGATTCTGCGGCTACAGCTTCTTCTTCTTCTTCTTCCTCCTTTTTATCTTTTGCCTTGCCATTTGTTGAGGCAGAAGAGTCTGATGATATTTCAACCGGCATTAACTTTTCTCTGACAATAGCTTCGATCTTACTGCACAATTTCAAGTCCTCTTCGAGAAACTGCATTGCAGCGTCAGTGCCCTGTCCGATAGGTTCACCTTCATACCGATACCAGCTGCCTCTTTTTTCAATGATATCATACTCAACAGCAAGATCTAATATTTCAGAGACTCTGGAGATTCCTTTACCGTAGAGGATATTAAACTCAACAACTTTGAAGGGGGGGGCCACTTTATTCTTTGCGATTTTAACTTTTGTTCTGTTACCCAAAACTTCATCTCCTTTTTTGATAGCACCGATTCGACGTATGTCGATACGAACAGAAGAGTAAAATTTGAGTGCGCGTCCACCCGTAGTAGTTTCGGGATTTCCAAACATCACACCAATTTTTTCGCGAACCTGATTAATAAACACGCAGGAAGTATGTGTTT
Organism: Bacteroidota bacterium; assembly: GCA_024635465.1. GTDB lineage: Bacteria > Bacteroidota > Rhodothermia > Balneolales > Balneolaceae > Rhodohalobacter. Next base: position 5,747 of record JAGXIS010000034.1, read on the forward strand.
TACTTACGACCCCGGTGATTTTTCGGAGAGCCTGGGACATTAGCCGTGCCTGCAAGCCCATGTGTGAATCACCCATCTCACCTTCCAGTTCAGCCCTAGGTACTAAAGCGGCAACTGAATCGATCACAATCACGTCGAGCGCTCCGGACCGAATCAATGTCTCGGTAATTTCCAGGGCCTGTTCACCACTATCAGGTTGAGATACAAGAAGCTCGTCTGTGTTGATGCCCAGGTTCCGTGCATATTTAGGATCAAATGCGTGTTCAGCATCGATGAAAGCTGCATATCCACCTGCTTTTTGAGCTTCGGCGATGATCTGAAGAGCCAGTGTTGTTTTTCCACTCGCCTCCGGGCCATAAATCTCTGTGACTCGTCCACGGGGAATTCCATTGACACCCAAGGCATAATCCACCATAATGGATCCCGTGGATATCGTTGCAATTTCAGCGGTTGCATGGTCACCCAATCTCATGACGGTGCCTTTTCCATGCTGTTTTTCAATCTGACCGATTGCAATGTCGATCGCTTTTACTCTTTCATCTTTTGAAGCTGCCATAGGAATTTATTTTTTTGATTGATTTAATGACGAGGTAAAGACGTCGCCTTTGTTATTTCACCGTTATTTCTTTCATTTGAAGCAAAATAATTCGCAATAGTGACATCATTATGTCATAGTTCAACATTATTTTTTCTGAAAATTTCAAATCCGGATATCTACTCAATATTCATTCGTATAAGGTCTTATCAAATGGGTAACGTTCATCTGACCGAATATATGTATAACATATGTATGAACCAAATTTCAGTGACTCCTTACAAAAAAATAATTATATTTTTATATGAGTAGTGAGTATTCTATGTCATCATCAAACTAACGTAAGAAAACCATGATAAAAAGTAATTTTGGAACAGTTCTCATTACAGGCGTTTTCGCATTAATTCTCTCTTTTTCAGTAGCGGATAGTGAAACAGTTGTTAATGAGACTGTTAAAACTGAAGATCGGATTTTTGAATTGCGAACATATGTCACCCATCCGGGAAAACTGGATGATCTTCATGAACGCTTTTCCAATCACAC
>JAGXIS010000035.1 GCA_024635465.1 Bacteroidota bacterium
ATCATCGGGTTGCAACCCGAGCTTAATATACTCGTTAGGCATGATCGGAGTTTGAAGCTCAAATCTGTTGATTTTCTGCCATTCAGAGGGTGCTCTTCCGTTGATTTTTTCAATTGAGTGAACATGTCGGTTCCCACTTTGATCCTGTTCAAATTCCCCCTCCATCACTAAACCGGAGCGTAAGTCATGCAACTTCACCTCTTCCGGTTTGAAAAACGGGTCCTTTGGATCATAACTAAATTCAAAGTCAATACGTCTTATAAATCCATATCCCTTTTCATTGATCTCCAATACACCGTTGTATCTTCCCCCAATTCTTGTTTGCTGATTATGATGAAACTGGGGTACAAAGATATTCTTAGAATTCCCCTTATTTTTATTGGGCTTTTTATTAGTATTACGCCCTTTATTTTTGCGTGAACGTGCCATGCACTGAAATTAACGTTTGTTTATTTTATTACGTGATGACTCTGAAAAACATTTTTTAAACAGAGCTTTCCTGAATATAGACGAGTAGTAGTGAAATAAGGTAAAGAGAGAGTGATATCCATTTGATATCACTCTTTAAAAGATAAGGAAGGAATATAGTCGAATCAAAAATTATCGAACTGTTGTTGATTCATCAATCCAAGCGTAACACTCATTGATGTTATTTCCAACCCGGATCGTATCACCGGCTTCCCAACCTCTAAAAAATTTGTCTTCTGCCGAAGGCAATGCAGGCGTATATGTTCTGAGTTCTCTCGAAACAGCATTTGCTGATGAAGAATCCACAGATCTCGCTCTATTAAGATAATCAATTACGAGCCAGTAGACGGATCTGTCGTCGCGGTCCATTTGTCGGCCGGAAGTACATTGTGAAATTGCTGATGCATAAATCCGTGCAATTCTTATGTAGGGTTCTCCCCAGCTTTGATCTATTTGACTCGCTTGTCTTGCCAATCGTCTTGCTGTCTGCAAATTACCTGCATTTTGGTGAAGTTCAGAGATCTCAAGAAGCAAGTTCTTCTGAACTTCATCATCATCTGTAATTTCAGCCGCTTCATTTAAATAACCAATCGCTGCATTGGTTTGACCATCTGCTTTTGCGAAATCAGCCAATCGTCGAATATTTTCAAACGAGGCCTCCATATCATACAACATTTCTGCAAACTCAATAGCTTTCGCACGATCGCCAGAAGTTACGTACATAGTAGCAAGCTCTGAAATAATCTCCATATCTTCGGGATTGTTTTCAAGTCTGCCTTCAAGAAATTCAATTCTTTCTTCGGGATTCGTGAAGAGTTCATTCCTGACTTCATTCATCGCAGCAATCAAATCAGAACTGGCTAATGGCTCAGCGATTTCAATCATCTCTAAAGCTTCATCTCTTCTTTCATCAGAAACGTACTGATCTAATAAAATCTGAATATAGTATCCATCACCGGCCTGTGTTAAGCGCTCAGGATCTAACTCGAATGCTGTTTCATAATCCTGATAGGCAAGATCCATACCATTTTCGATCTGTTCCTGATACTCCTGATAAAATCGACCTCGGTTAAAATGCCATGTATAATAGTCAATTTGTTCTTCATCAAACGTTTCAAATGCAACGTCATAGATTATAGCAGCTGAATCAAGATAGGCAGAACTCATTGTAGGATCTGTCACAACTTTTGATAATTCAGCATAAACAGTAACCATACGTTCAAACTGTCTGGGTAGCTCAAATCGATTGTAACCCTGAATTGTCGCAGGTTTTTTTTCAAGCATCCAGCTACCGTACGTACGTGCCATCTCCCAATCTCCTGTTCTAAAATTCTCATAGAAAATGGAGTAGGCCTGTAGTTCACTCATCCCATAGGGTGGTTCACTCTGTGAATGAGCCACTGAGGTTGCTGCGATAAGGAGTGTGATTGCTAATATGTACTTTTTCATGATTCTATCTTTAGTTTCAGTAATGTAAAAAAACTTTTATTACCTCAAAATTATTATTGAAATCTTTGACGTATAAACATCATTTCTGCCAGATTCAGGGATAATTTAAAACCCCATATATTCTCTTTAACTAGATTCAGGGATTCTGTTCCCCTAATTCCATAATGAATACTTAAATCTATCGAGGAAGCAGATTGAACAGACATTAATCCGAAACCTGCGTTAAAATAGATGGTTTCAATATTTTCACCATTAATTTCGAGATTACCCGTATCATAGGTCACGCCGGTACTATACTTCATTCTGGATAAAAACCCCCCCCTTTGATCGGAGCGATATGGATGATATTGAATTCCAAACCCGGCTCTTGCACGATCTTTGTAAAGATTTTGTTGATTTGTATCAAAACTGTAAAGAGCATCACTCCATTGTTGGAGTAATAATTCGGCACCTACGTTAATAAAACGGTTTAAATTATACGTAAGTCCGGTATTAAATTCCAATGGCAACTTTATTGTACCGTTTCTGTTTGGGGAGTTTTCATTATAATCCACTAGAATACGCTGATCATTAACAGCTCTGAAAGCTGTAACCTTTTGCTCTGCTTCGATCTCCACGGGCAGTGAAAGTGTTGCCCCAAAACTTAACTGATCTTCACTGCCAAAAATGTTTTGAGTGAAAGCATAGAGTCCAAATCGGTGTCCAAAGCTATAACCTTCTTTTTTTCTCTCAAAATTGACAGCCCTATATTGAATGTCGGTAAACTCAGGCACTACTGTTTCATTCATTGAGAGAAGGTTAGCAGAAAAAGCATATCCAACTAAGATCTGATTTGTAAGTGCAAAACCAATACCTGATTCAAACCGGTTCACTCCACCCGTACCGTTCGTTGTAAAATCGTAGCGTACTGAATTTGCCAAACCGGGCAGTGGATTATAGAGCCCACTGCTTATTTTTCTAAAATCACCTCTGGTCATCGGGGTAATGGAACCGGAAATTGCCAATCGATTTTTTATGATTGGAAATGTGATTTGAAATTGATCAATTCCAAAAAATGCATTTCTTGTAGAGCTGTTGAAATCTGCTGAATATATATTACTTAAACCTGCAGACAGGTTAGCCTGAGTAAAATTCGCTAATCCCCAATGGGCCGGATTAGCAATATTTGTAGAAAAAGCACTGAAATTTGAAACTCCACTCAAGCCCATTCCCATTGAAAAGGGTGAAAAATAATCAACAGGGCTCCCAAACCCAATCCCGGAGTAAAAAGAACCGGTACTTGCTAAATTGTCATTTTGGGCTTGTACAGTCGTTACTGCAAATAATCCTACAAGCAGTATCAGGATCAATTTATATCTAGTCACTCTTTTCATATTACTTAATGAACGTAATTACAATTCGGGGTCTCAACTCTTCAGATGCATTCAGATCATAAAACTGCGTAGAGTATAGCAGGCCATTTGGTATTTGAGTTGTTAAAAAAAGTTTATCATCAAAATTTTCACCATAAACCCGATTTAAAACATACTGAGTAATATCAACTAAAAAGACATCTTCATCATCTTCGTTGATTCTGAAAAAATCAGGATCTTCTATAAATACTTCTGCCATGATATCGCTTGGTTTCTCTTCAAAAACATGCAACTGAACAATGTCCGGACTTATTCTTTCAAAATCAGGCTGGAGCTGTTCAGCATTATTATTTTTTGTCAGTACAAGAGTAGCATTTGAAATATTTCGCGAAGATAATTGATCAGCAGATAAATCGGGAATCAGTTCCAAAATTGACTCTGTGTTATGAAGTGTAAATCCGGAATTCTGATCCGGGATATCTGTTCTTAGAAAAGATGCCCCCCAATCGCGAAGACCCAAATCAGTAACTTCATCATCGTCATTCTCATCAACCGGTGAGTTAACAATAAATCGGGTTATCTCAAGTTCGGGATCATCCGGGTCACTGCCGGTTCTCAAAAAACGTAGACTTTGGTTGGTTTCGGATGGGACAATAGCGAGACCGGGAAAATTATTCCGATAAATGGAATCGCGATCAGCAGCTTCACTGTTATAAAAATCAGCAAATTTTCGGGTCCATTCTTCACTCAAATCTACAGTAACAACCTGTTCATCTTGCATTTGAAATTCGCCGACTTCGACGGAGCGATCCACATCGATATCCATGTTATATCGAAGTTGATTACCTCTCCATAATTCGCCAACCTCGTATATTTTAAATTCAGAAGTGGCAGATCTATCACCAAAAATTTCATCTCTGAACTCTAATCGAAGCTGCATATTATCATCGTCTTGAATGGACTCAAGATCTCCCCGGATGATTACCGGTTTGATAAGGGCAACAGATTCGATCGTGCCGTAAAGCGGATCGTCAACATAACCCACCGATGTGTTTGATAAACGCCCGGAAAAGGTATTCTCGTTGAAATTATTAATTTCATTGAATCCGACTGTCTGGCTGTCGATACCATCGTCGTTTGGAATAATATCAGTGCCTAATGAACCTCCAGACTCACAACCCATAAAGGGGAAAGTGATCGTCAGAAGAAGAAAGGCAGCGATCATTAATCGGCTGCCTTTGTTCGACAATATTTTATTTATTTTGGGTTCAGGAAATAATTGAAATGCGTTCAATTTATTGATCATCTCCTGCAATCGTTCGGTAGTAATCTGCAAATTTTTTCGATACATCTTCGGGCGAACCCTGTATTTTAGTCGGGTTAATATTTAATTCTTTAAATAGATCATCAAATTGACCTGTGAGATGGTTACCTGTTACAACGTGATCACTATATTTTAGTCCAATCTTTAACGTGTCAACACCACCATTTTCAGTCAATGAATCTATGTCAACATCTTCCGGAAGCCCAAGAAGCTTCAAAATATTGGAGCTATCAGAAGTTCCTTTATTTTCCGGGTGATGTAAACTGTAAACAATCTTTGTATTCTTAAATATACTTTCGTCTTTATACTTTGTGCGAACCAATAAGGGTATTAAACCTGCGGGCCAATCGTGACAGTGAATAATATCCGGTTCCCATCCAAGGCTAATAACTGTTTCAAGTACTCCTTTATTGTAGAAAGTAAGACGTTCGTCGTTGTCTTCATAAAATTCGTCCGTTTTAGGATTTGTAAAGAGTCCTTTTCTCTTGAAATACTTATCGTTGTCCAAGAAGTATACCTGAAGTTTGGCATTCGGTATACTGGCAACTTTTATTTTCATAGTGTCGACGTTCTCTCCCACTTCGACTTTAATTCCGGACAGACGAATCACTTCATGAAGTCTGTTTCTCCTATCATTGATAGTACCGTACTTTGGTAAGAGAATTCTTATTTCAAAACCCTGATCCTGAAGTGATGCGGGTAAAAACCGAAGCAAATCAGCTGTGTATGTCATTCTTGCAAAAGGGGCAATTTCGGCAGCTGCGTATAAAATTTTCATAACTATTTAATCTTTATCGGGATTTATAATATGTTTTTTGAACCGTTGTGCTTACTGTCAGGATTTAGCGATTTTATCTCTTCTTCATCAACAGTATAAAAATCAAAGAGTGTGTCACTCCTTAATCCCAATCTGAGTGTTTCAACTGAAATCACCTCAGCGGGTTCGATATTTCCCAAATTTACATTGGTTCCAAACTTCTTAATGAACCAACACTGTTGCTCTTTTCTGGGAGCTTCAAAAATCAACTGTTCAACGGGTATTTGATCTGCAATCTCATCAATCAAACCGGATCGGATCTCACCGTTAGGCCTGAATACACCAACGGTTCCGGATTCACGTGCTTCACAAATCACTTTCCATGCACCGGATTCTAACTCTGCATTGATCATCTTCACCCATTTGTAAGGGGGCATGATATCATCCGGGTTTTTACTTCCAACTTCTGAAAGAACAACAAAATCCTTACTTAAATCTTTAATGATATCATTCTTTCTCTTATCAGACAGCCAAATAGTACCGTTCGATACTTCAAGATAGCTTACATTATGATCTTGAAGTAATTTAACATACTCATCCAACTGATCTCTGAGCATAAATGCTTCGAAGAGTGTACCTCCGAAATATACAGGGATATCATATGATTTATAAACGTCAAGCTTTTCGCTTAGTTTATTTGTTACCAGCGATGTTCCCCATCCCAATTTAACAATATCCGTATATTCAGCGGCTACTTCACAAAAATCTTCAGCTTGTCGAATACTGTAACCTTTGTCGAGAGCGAGCGTTATTCCGTTGTTTCTTGGCTTCGATGTTCTCTTGGGTAGATGATTCAATTGATAAGACATTCACCAGAGTTATAAGTTTTCAATCATAACAAGATACGAAACGATGCTTTTATTAAAAAGCATCAATACAGGAACCGATTTATATTCAATTATGCCGATAATTTCGATTGGATAAGGATACTAAATGTTTCATCCTGTTTTTGTCAATGGTGTTGAGCATATCAGGTGTATAACGCCAGTTCCAATTATTATCGACGGTTCCCGGTAAATTCATTCTGTGAGATCCATCCAGATTCATAAAATCCTGAAGCGGGAAAATGGCTTGATCGGCTACTGATAACATCCCCAATCGAATGAGGGCCCAATGTATATCGTGATCATCAGAGAGGGAATATTCTCTGGCTCGGTGCCTTTCCATCTCAGGTGCAGTGTTGAACCAACCGATGGTTGTGTCATTGTCGTGAGTTCCGGTATAGACCACACAGTTTTGAGTATAATTGTGGGGTAAAAAACTATTTTTTGAATCCGAATCGAAAGCAAATTGTAAAATTTTCATGCCCGGGAACTGAAATGAATCCCTCAAATCTTCAACGGTGGGTGTCATTACTCCCAAATCCTCAGCGATAATAGGAAGTTCGCCGAGCTCTTCTTTAATTTTTTTGAATAATTTCTTTCCCGGTCCCTTAATCCAATCCCCTTTTACAGCCGTTTGCTCCTTAGCATCTACTTGCCAATAGGCATCAAAACCCCGAAAATGATCCACCCGCATCGCATCATACAGTTCAAACATCTGACGAAATCGCTCAACCCACCAGGAGTATCCATCTTTTTCCATCACCTTCCATTTATAGAGAGGGTTTCCCCAAAGCTGACCGGTTTCACTGAAATAGTCGGGGGGCACACCGGCAACTAACTTCCTGTTCCCCTGCTTGTCCACTTCAAATAATTTCTGATGCGCCCATACATCTGCGCTGTTGTGATCTACGAAAATGGGAATATCCCCGATAACCCGAATTCCTTTATGATTGGCATATTCTTTCAGGCTGTACCAC
>JAGXIS010000036.1 GCA_024635465.1 Bacteroidota bacterium
ACCTACCAAAACCCGGTCGTGAATGGTGCAACCGTGAACCATGGCGTTATGACCAATCGTTACGTCATTCCCAATGATCGTAGGCCCATCCTGATTCATTACATGAATAGAGCTGTTATCCTGAACATTGGTCCGATTGCCAATGGTGATTTTATTGACATCCCCACGAATGGTTACGTTAAACCAGACAGAACTCTCCTTACCAATCGTCACATCCCCGATGATATCGGCGCTGGGTGCTACAAAGACCGTTTCATCAAACTGAGGTGAACGATTCAGAAATTCGTAAATCATGGGTTTCGAATGATATGGATCGAATGACCCGATCTGTAATGAAGTTACAGGCGGGTATCGAAAAAATTAATCTCTGTACATATAGAGTTCCACAATCGATTTGTACTGTTCGTATGATTGTGGGAGCTGACGCAGTTTGTGTCCATCGATAAATATGGATGGGGTTCCGCTCACAGTACGCCTTCTTCCTTCCTGACTGTGAGATTCAATGGTCTGTGCGACCTCTTCAGAGTCAAAATCCGTCATGAACTGCTCCATATCCAGATCAATCTGCTCAGCTAAATCTATAAAATATTGCCGTGCATCAACTTGTGCGGGTGACCAATCCGCCTGAAACTCATAGGCTAAGTCGTGCATATCATAAAATCTGCCTTGAAGTTTGGCGGCTTCTACCGCGCGGTGAGCGATTTCACTGTGGGGAAATCCGCCCAACACAAAGTGACGGTGGGTCAATATCACATTGTCCCCGTATTCTCTGCCTATTTGTTGTGTGAGAGGATCATACATTTTGCAAGCAGGACATGAATAATCACTGTAAATTAATATTTCAATGGTTCTGGCTGTCCGATCCGTTGTTTCAGATTCAGATGATGCACCTTCGTTTTCTGTAAATACTCCGGAGAAATAAAGTGCTGCCACTGCGATTCCGACAACTACAAAAAAAGCGATAATTTGATTTGATAACTTGTTCATTTCTATGCTAATGTGGAATTTTGATTAGAGAGAAAGATAACATCTTTCAAAGAAGATAACATAAAATTAAGAGGGAAAAGTCAGAAGTGAGATGTACTCACCATTGCGTCATCCTGAATTTATTTCAGGATCTCAAGGTACATAGAAATACAAAATCTTTAAATCATGCAGAACTCATAAACCTTGAGATCCTCTTTAATCCCATGGAGCGAAGCGAAATGAAGTGACAGTCTCGACCCATCGGGAGCAGACATGAATCTTAATTTTGCCCCAGTTTACTCTTATAGGCCATGGCGTAGATTTTCATCTGTTTAACCATGGATGCCAATCCGTTCGATCTGGTTGGGGATAGATGCTCTTCCATACCAATCTCTTTGATAAAAGCCGGGCTGGTATTCAGTATGACATCCGGAGTTTCACCCGAATAAAATTGTACCAGAAGAGCTACCAGACCTTTTGTGATCGCTGCATCACTATCTGCATAAAAATGCACTTTATCATTCTCTAAATCAGTAACGAGCCATACTTGTGATTGACAACCCCGTACAAGATTTTCATCTACTTTTTTTCCTTCGTCGATGGGGTCTAATTTTTGACCCAGTTTTATGATGTATTTATATCTTTCCGGCCAATCGCCCAGAAGATTAAACTGGCGAATAATCCGATCCTGTTTTTCTTCTATAGTCATTCTAATAAAAATTCAATTTCAATAATGAAATTCAGGACAGTGCAAGTTATCACTAACTGTTTGACTTCGTCATTGCCGATGATATTTCCGTCGATACAGATCCTTTAATCTCTTCGACTGTAACGTTAGCGGGACACCATACCGGTTTTGCATAATCAATCACGACAATATAATCACCATGCTTGCCCTTAATTCTGAACTGCTCAGTACTGGGTTTACCCTCTAAAACCAACTTCAAGTGAGCGTGAACTTTCTCCAAATCTTCCGGATGTACGATCTCTTCTAATTTTAGATTGGCTGCATTTTTTGAGGATATGCCTGTTATGTTTTGAAAGGTTTCAGAGAGATATTTGAAACGAAAATGATCACTTCCTTCGGGTAAGATACTATATCGAAAGTCCTTATCGATATCAAACATCTTCTCAATATTTGAGTTACGCATTTTAAGGATTGCCATGATGCGTTTTTGAAGAGATTTATTTTCGAAAGAGGCCCGTAAGATGGTTTGATCATCAACAGTCAATAGTCTGGTTTTAATATTGACTTCAACTTCAGTTCCCTTTTTATTCACTAGAATCAAATTAAATGAGATATTTTCAAAATCACCGGGTTTAAATTTGTCGAATTTATGTTTAAACGTTTCGATCTGTTCTTCAACCAAGAGCTCCCAAACTTTTTTCAATTTGAGTTCTTCATCATCAAACCCTGTCAGGTCTCTAAATGCTTTATTTGATGTGATGATATTTCCCTGAATATCAATATCTACCAATGTTTTTTTCGATTCTTCCTTTAAGCGATCAAATTCTACCTGCGAGTCAACAACTTTCTTTTCGGATCGTTTTCTCTCAGTGATGTCGTGTTGATAAGAGACCCAATGCGTAATTTCACCTTTATCATCGGTAAGTGGATGTATATCCCACTGATTTATAAATTCTGTACCATCTTTTCGATAGTTAACGGTATGTCCAAAGAAAGCCTGACCCTCTTTAAGTCTCTTTTTGAGTTTATCCAAAACAGCTCGATCCGTTTTTTCACCCTGCAATATTCTTGGGGTGGCACCGATAGCCTCTTCTTTTGTGTAGCCTGTCATTTTTGTGAAACCATCATTCACATAGACAATTTCAGGACCGGGGGCATCTAAATGAAGATCAGTAATCAAAATTGAATCATAGTCACTGCTTATGGCTCTCTCCAACAAAGATAAACGGTGATCAACTGTCTCTTTTTCTCTATTTAATTGATCAAAGTATTCGAGGAGTTTGTTGTATGACTCGTCGTCTTTACTATTTTTTTTGAGAAACTCCTTAAAATCTTCCATGATGTCTTAAATTATATTGCTGAGCGAGCTTGAGCACTCCATTTTGTGATAAAAAATTAAATAATGAATCCTTACTTGCTAGAAATATCTTTACAACAGTATCACCACATCAAATCATTCCCGAAGAATATACATTCTTGAAATGATTTATTGAAATCGCACTACGTTGATGTGCACATCATACAATTAGAAATAGAAAATGTTCAATTATCCATTTAGAATGATCTTAGAGATCGTTTGAAGCTGCATATTGGAGGTTCCTTCATAGATCTTTCCAATTTTTGAATCGCGATAAAATTTCTCGACCGGATACTCTTTTACATAGCCGTAACCGCCAAAAAGATCAATCGCCATTGAGCTAAGTTTTTCTGCCACTTCTGCACTGTAGTATTTAGCCATGGCTGCTTCTTTGAGAAAAGGCTGACCGGCTTCTTTAATTCTGGCTGCGTTATAAACCAGCAGACGGGCCATTTCCAGTTCGGTTGCCATTTGAGCCAGTTGAAACTGGACTCCCTGGAAATCTGAAATCGCCTTACCAAACTGTTTTCTCTCTTGTGTATAAGCAAGTGCAGCATCATATGATCCCTGTGCAATGCCAATCATCTGAGCGCCAATTCCAATTCGCCCTTCATTCAGGGTTTCAATGGCCACTTTATACCCTTTTCCTATATCTCCTAATATATTTTCTTTTGGAACCCTTACATCTTCAAAGAGCAGTTCACAGGTAGAACTGGCCCGAATACCCAATTTATTCTCCTTTTTTGAAATGGAGAAGCCATCCATGCCTCTTTCAACAATAAAACCGGTGATCCCTTTATAACCTGCATCGGGGTTAATCGTTGCAAAAACCAAGAAAATATCTGCTTCGTTAGCATTGGTAATCCATAATTTTGTACCGTTCAAAATGTAGTGATCCCCATCTTCCTTTGCCGAACACTTCAATGCAAAGGCATCACTTCCGGAACCGGCTTCTGACAGACAGTATGCGCCCACTTTTTCTGTAGACAATTGTGATAAAAAGCGATCATTAATTTCCTCGGTTCCCCATCTCAAAAAAGCATTATTCACAAGTGTATTTTGCACATCCATGAATACCCCACACGATGCATCAACCCTGGAGATCTGCTCAATAGCGAGGATGCTCATAAAAAAAGTACCGCCGCCGCCATTGAATTTCTCAGGCACCTCAATCCCCATAAATCCCATTTCAAAAAATTGTTTTATCAATTCAGGGTCCAGTTTTGCCGCTTCATCCATTTCATGCACTTTCGGTTTGATGATTGTGTCGGCAAACTCAGCAGCAGCATCTTTAAGCATCTGCTCATCTTCGGTTAGATGTGTAAGAGGGGCAATACGTTGAGTAGAATCAGTCATTTTAAAGTTTTGTTATGTTCTAATGAATAGTATAGAATCGACTCACAATATAAGCATATGCAAGCGCTTTTCCGCAATTCAATCGCTTGAAAAGGTTAGGTAAGGTGGCGCTCTATTGCTATTTTTATATGTTGTTAAGGGGATGGTACATTTTTCAGCTATCAGCAGGTCCCGAAGGGTCGGGACTGCAAAAAGCACGCAGCGCAGGCAGAAGTGAAAAGTGTTTAAGTGTTGAGGTGTTGAGGTGTTAACGTGGAGAAGTCTCTACTTTGCCGTCTACTTCGCCGAGGCTACGTAGACCATGGAGGCTATTTAGGCCAAGAAAGCTTCGTAGAGGAGGGAAAAGCTGGAGCGGCATCGACAGTCCCGAGACTTTGGGAGTGAAGGCATACAGATTATATTAAGATAACCAGATAGTATCGTGTCAAATAAAGATTCAAATCATAAGGAATTGTTTTCAGGTTTTTCGCCGTCTAATAGAGAGGAATGGGAGAAGTGTGTGAAGGAGGATCTGCATTTGAATGAGCTCACGGATGAGCTCTTTTGGGATACCGGTGAAGGCATATTAGCACCCCCATATTTTACGATTGATGATCTTAAATCGCTCAATTTGAAAGATCATGTGCGACCACAGCATTCAACTCAGTGGTTGTGCTGTGAAGCGATCTATGGAAAAACCCCGGATGATGCGAACCGTGCAATAAAGAAGGCTGTAAAAGGCGGGGCAGATGTTTGCATCATCAATGTGGGAAGTGGCATTCCGGATGAAGTAGGAGATTCTGAACATAGAGTGATCCTATCTTCTTTAAGTGATTTTGAAAAACTGATCCATAATGTAGATCCGGCCTGCGAATTGATCTTACTTTGTGAATCGAATATCCCTGAAATAGAGGGATATCTGAATGCACCAGGCAGGGATCAGTTGAGGTATCGTATTTTGATAGATCCTTTTTCACAATTCATTCGAAACGATCAGTCAAAAGCGGATGTAAAAAAGCAATTTCAAACAGTTTTAGATTTAATCGAGAGGAATCATCGGGCTGATATTTTAATCAATACCACTGACTTTAGAATGAAAGGGGCAACTATTGTGGAGGAGTTAGCGATTGCACTCTCCATGATGAGTGATATAGTGTTCAATCTTGAGCCTAATCAGAAAGAGGTAGTGATGGATCAACTGATGATCAAAACTCTCTCTAAATCTCTCTATTTCCCTGAGATGGCTAAATTACGAGCCATTCCAATCATCTGGAATCTTTTCTCAAATACACATCAACTAACTGGATCAAAAAGCCCGCGAATTCTTACTGAAGTAGATCCTAATGAACACTTTATAGGAGAAACTGAAAAAAATTTACTTCGATCAGTAACGACTGCAATGAGTGCGGTTGCCGGCGGTTCCGACCTGATTATGATCAGGCCACCGGGTAAACTGCAAAAATCCTCGAAAAATTTGCCCGTCAGAATTACTCAAAATATTCATCATGTATTGAGGGAAGAAGCACATTTGGGTAAAGTTGAAGATCCGGCGGCAGGATCATACTATGTCGAGTTCTTAACTCAGGAGTTTGCAGAAAAATCATGGGATTTATATCAAAAAATTGAGTCAGAGGGCGGATATTTCAACTCTCTGACCGGCGGAACGCTCCAAAAATTTTATCAGGGCGACCGCGGTAAAAAAGGTGATCAAAGAGTTGAAAAAGATGATCGAAGTGGAGAAAAAGTTGATCAGCGAGGCGAAAAGGATGATCGACAAGAAAGATTAAATTATGTCGCGAACTTACCCAACTTCAACTCGAATATTAAACCCGGTCTCCATCAAACAGAATCATCAAACCGTGATGAAATTTGGAGAACTCCCGAAAAAATTGAAGTTAAAAAACGATTTGATTCGGATGATCTTCAAGGTTTGTCTCATCTGGAGTTTGCAGCAGGCATTCCCCCTTTTCTCAGAGGGCCGTATGCCACAATGTACACACAGCGACCCTGGACGATCAGACAGTATGCCGGCTTTTCAACAGCAGAAGAATCAAATGCTTTCTATCGAAGAAATCTAGCGGGTGGACAAAAAGGTCTATCCGTAGCTTTTGATCTGGCAACTCACCGGGGATATGACTCAGATCATCCCAGGGTAAGCGGTGATGTTGGTAAAGCAGGGGTAGCCATCGACTCCATTCTGGACATGAAAATTCTTTTTGATCAGATTCCACTGGATAAGATGTCGGTTTCCATGACGATGAACGGGGCTGTAATTCCGATCATGGCTTTTTACATCGTTGCGGCTGAGGAGCAGGGTGTCTCCGTTGAAAAACTGAGTGGTACCATTCAAAATGATATTTTGAAGGAGTTTATGGTTCGAAATACCTACATCTACCCGCCTGAACCGTCAATGAGAATTATCGGGGATATTTTTGATTATACATCGAAGAAAATGCCGCGATTTAACAGTATTAGCGTGAGCGGATATCATATGCACGAAGCAGGCGCTCCGGCGGATCTGGAATTGGCATATACCCTTGCAAACGGACTTCAATATGTGAGGCAGGGTATTGATGCGGGATTGGATATTGATGATTTTGCCCCTCGAATCTCATTCTTTTGGGGTGTCGGTATGAACTATCACATGGAGATAGCAAAATTACGTGCCGGTCGATTGATTTGGGCATCACTATTAAAACCTTTCAAACCGAATAACCCAAAATCGCTTTCTCTGAGGGCACACTGCCAGACATCCGGATACAGCTTAACCGAACAAGATCCATACAATAATATCACCAGAACAACTGTTGAGGCAATGGCCGCTGCGCTTGGTCATACTCAATCCCTGCACACAAATGCACTGGATGAGGCGATTGCCCTTCCAACCGATTATTCAGCAAAAATAGCACGTGATACTCAAATCTATCTTCAAAAAGAGACCGGAATTACCAAATCGATCGATCCGTGGGCAGGTTCTTATTATATTGAATATCTTACGGATCAACTTGTAAAAAGAGCGTGGGAGCTCATTCGAGAGACCGAAGAGCTGGGTGGCATGAGTAAAGCGATTGAAGCAGGAATTCCCAAAATGCGGATTGAAGAGGCAGCTGCCAGGAAACAGGCAAGGATTGACGGTGGTAAAGAGACGATTGTGGGTGTAAATAAATATCGGTTGGAAAAAGAAGATCCAATTGATATTCTAGTAGTAGATAATGAAAAAGTGCTTCAATCTCAGTTGGAGAGACTTCAGAAACTAAAAGAAGATCGAAATCAAACAGATGTCGATGATGCTCTGAAAGCCATTACTGAGTGTGCAAAATCGGGTTCAGGCAATCTGCTTGAACTGGCCGTGGATGCCGCTCGTAAACGGGCCACTTTAGGTGAAATCTCTCTGGCGATGGAAAACGAGTTTGGGCGTTACCGTGCAACCATACAATCCATATCCGGCGTGTATTCCTCAGAAATAGATCAAAATGAAGACTTTATAAAAGCGCGAAAACTGGCTGATCAGTTTGAGGTTAAAGAGGGTCGCCGACCGCGAATCATGGTCGCGAAATTGGGTCAGGATGGCCATGATCGCGGGGCAAAAGTGATCTCTACCAGTTTTGCCGATTTAGGATTTGATGTCGATATCGGTCCTCTTTTCCAAACTCCGGAAGAGGCAGCCACTCAGGCAGTGGAAAATGATGTTCATATATTGGGGCTGTCAAGTTTGGCAGCCGGACACAAAACTCTGGTTCCAGCTGTCATCAATGAGCTGAAAAAATTGGGTCGTGATGACATAGTTGTGATTGTGGGTGGGGTGATTCCAAATCGGGACTATGAATTTCTTTACGATTTAGGTGTTGCAGCGGTTTTTGGTCCCGGTACAGTGATTGCACTAGCAGCACAGAAGATCTTGAATATCTTGATGGATGAGTAAAGTGAATAAAATCTTTGAATCTGTGAACCCGGATTTCAGA
>JAGXIS010000037.1 GCA_024635465.1 Bacteroidota bacterium
AATCTGTTGAAATCAGAGGGGAAGCGTATATGGAAAAAGAAGCTTTTCTCAGATTAAATGAGAGTCGTGAAAATCAAGACCTTACACCTTTTGCAAACCCTCGTAATTCGACGGCCGGATCCCTCAAAATGCAAGATCCAAGAGAAGTTGCCAGACGGCCCATTAAATTTTTCGGGTTTGATTTAATTCCGGAGAACCGAGCGTTCGATCTCACTCATGAGGATAAACTTAATCAGTTAAAGGATTACGGGATTCCTGTATGTGAACACTTTGAAGTTTGTAAAGATCCGGATGAACTGATAAAGGTTATCCACAGATGGGATGAAATCCGGCATCAATTGCCATATGAAACGGATGGTGTGGTAATTAAAGTAAACGAGGTAAAATATCATGAAGAACTCGGTTTTACCTCTAAATTCCCCAGATGGGCTATAGCTTATAAGTTTCAGGCTGCACAGGCAACTACTCTTTTAGAATCTATCACACTTCAGGTTGGCAGATTGGGAAAGATAACTCCCGTAGCTGAGCTCAAGCCGGTTAAATTAGCTGGGACTACCGTTAAACGAGCATCTCTGCACAATGAAGACGAAATCAATAGAAAAGATATACGACCCGGAGATACCGTGGTTATTGAAAAAGCCGGTGAGATCATACCTCAGGTAATCTCAGTAATGGATCCGGACAGAAATGGGCGAGTTGAGCCGTTTAAGATGCCTGAACAATGCCCTGCCTGCGGTGAAAAACTTGTTAAATTTACAGATGAGGTGGATTGGCGATGTATCAATCCTGAGTGTCCGCCACAAGTTCTCGAGAGAATTGCTCATTTTGCTTCAAGAGATGCCATGGATATCGACGGATTGGGTGAAGCGATTGTTGAACAACTCCTCTCCGAAGGTCTGATTAAGACATACGCGGATCTGTATGAACTGGAAACGGAAAAACTTTTGCCATTGGAGAGAATGGGCGAAAAAAGTGTTCAAAACCTTTTAGACTCCATTGAAAAAAGTAAAATTCAGCCCCTCCACCGAGTTCTATTTGGGCTTGGAATACGTTTTGTGGGTAAAACGGTCGCGAAAGATTTAGCCAACCATTTTAATTCAATTGAAACTATTACTCACTCAGACATTGAAACCATGACAGCAATAGATGCGATTGGTCCAAAAATTGCGGAATCTGTCTATAAATTCTTTAGAAATGATAAAAATCTATCATTGATTCACAGATTAAAAAAGTATGGGGTTGTATTCAAAGCTGAAGAGAATAAAACCCTATCTCAAAAATTGAGTGGAAAAAAAATTGTTATTACAGGTACACTCCCTAATTACTCTCGTAATGAGGTAAAAGAACTCATTGAAGTACATGGTGGATCAACCACTTCATCAGTAAGTAAGAATACCGATTATGTTGTTGCAGGCGATTCTCCCGGAAGCAAATATGATAAAGCTATTCAACTGGATATACCCATACTGAATGAAAATGAATTGAAAGATTTACTGGATATCAATTAAACGATCACTTTGTCATTATTATCTGATAATGTGAATGGTGTCAGAATTAAGAGTATATTTGTTGAATCGGTACAATTGGTTCGTTTTCCCAAATTTTGCAGATGATTCAATCCTTTGTCCAAAAATCTTGAATGCATTTACGACACATGATTGACATGAAATTGAGTCTAATTACCTGTTTTTAATTAATATATATCCGCTATGAGTATCCTTAACAAACTTGGTTTAGGGCGCAAAAAAAAGAAGGAAACTGTACCTGCCATCGGTTTGAATAAGCATAAAAGTGATCAGCAGTCTGTCTTTGAGGATAAAAAAAGCTACCTGAGAGGAGGAGTATTGTTAATTTTTCTCTTTCTCGTACTTTTTACATTACCTCAAACAACATTCAAACAAGTTGAAAATTATATTGTCGGAGAGCCATGGAGAGCAGACGATCTAACAGCTCCATTTACATTTGCCATTAAAAAAACCGCTGCAGAGTTAGAGGAAGAGAGGCAAACAATAAGGTTACAAACAGCCCCTATCTTCCACAGAGATAATAATGAAACCATTTTAATCGAAGCCCGGCTCGATTCAGTTTTCAGGGACATTCAACCGGTTCTTGACAGTTATTTACAATGGCAACAATCTAAAGCCTCAGAAAACACCTCCTCTCCCAATGACAGTCTCCGATATTTGCAGGATAGAAGTTTTGTCAATGTTGAACTTGATGATACATCCTGGAATCTGATACTTAAAAATTATCTTACCAATCAATTGAATAACCAACCGGAGCAACGTTTTGCAATCTATCAGATTAGATCTCAACTAGAAGAGATTACCACCCAATTATTATCCGATGGGATCATAAACATATCAAAAGATAGGATTGATCAGAACGAAATTACTATTCGGAATTTGCGTGAACTTACCGAAAGAACCACTCGTCTGATAAATGTAAGAGATCTGGAAGAAGCACGTGACTATACGCAACTTCAGCTTAATAGAGTGTTCATCCCCGATTATGCGAGCACAGCTTTACAAATATACAGTCAGGTCATCCAACCTAATCTGGTATTTAGTGAGGCTGATACTGAATCACTCCATCAGGAGAATTTGAGTACGATCTCTTTAACCAGAGGAGCTGTTGATCAAGGAGAAATAATTATTAGAAGGGGTGATATTGTAACTCCCAATATTGATATCAGGCTTCAGAGTTTGGCAGATGCCCGTTCACTCACGGCTACAGAAATGGAACGTTGGGTTCGCTTTTTAGGGGAAACAATTGTGATTGTGATCGCTACGTTGATGTTCTTCTTTTATCTCTATCTCTATAGAAAGAGAATTTTTGACCGACCCTCCATGTTTCTTCTGGTGTTTCTTGTTCTCGCACTCGTAACGGTAGCCAGTGCTTTGATTTACCCAATTGAAAATGTACGCAGTTATGTCATACCGGTAGCAATAGCTCCAATCATTCTAACAATTATTTTTGATTCCAGGGTCGGGTTGATGGCAACAATCACTTTGGCAATCATAACCGGAATAATTCACGATCACAATTTTGAATATATGGTTGCTACAACCGCAGCCTGTAGTCTCGGTGTATTTTCAGTGCGCGACATTAAAAAACGATCACAATTCTTCTTCATAACACCCGGAATTGTCTTTATTACCTACGGATTTGTCATCTTTGGATTTGCCATATCAAGCTTTTCAGGCTTAGATAACTTTATGGACGACATGTCTTTTGTCGCTGTAAATTCTGTATTTATACTCTTTACATACCCTCTGATTCTACTTTTTGAAAAGCTGTTCAAGTTAACGACGGATTTTACTCTTCTAGAGTTATCAGATACAAATCTACCCCTTATGAAAGAATTGATGAGCAAAGCTCCCGGTTCATTTCATCATAGCCTTCAGGTGGCCAATCTTGCTGAATCAGCCGCGTCTGATATAGGAGCGAATGCACTGTTGTGTCGTGTAGGAGCAATGTATCACGATATTGGAAAAATGGTAAAGCCTGATTACTTCATTGAAAATCAGGTTAAAGGAAATGAGCATGATAAATTAAAACCCAGAATGAGTGCTTTGGTTATTAAAGCTCATGTCAGTGAGGGAGTTAAAATTGCCAATGAATACAATTTGCCGAATATTATTATCGATTTTATTTCAACTCATCACGGCACCTCTCTTATTCGCTATTTTCATGGAAAAGCGATGGAGGATACTGAAAATATTCAAGAAGAAGATTTTAGATATGATGGCCCTATTCCATATACCAAGGAACAGGGAATATTGATGTTAGCTGATGGAGTGGAAGCCTCTTGTCGATCCATGAAAGACACAACCTACAGTAAACTTGAAAATCAAATCAATCGGATTATTGATAGTAATGTTGCGGATGGCCAGCTGAGTAATTGTCCATTAACTTTTCAGCAAATTCAGATTATTAAAGAGTCCTTTTTAAGAATTCTTAAGGGTGTTTATCATAGTAGAATTGAATATCCGGAAGAAGCAAAAACGGAAGGACAAGGAAAAAAGAAGGTTGAGCAAAAAAATGAATCTGATGAAGAGAATGAATAGATATGTCAGATTTTGAATCTGCATTGAAACAGTATCTGAGATTTGTGAAAGTAGAAAAAGGACTGGCGGAAAATTCAGTCCTTTCCTATAAGAATGATCTAGACCGATATCTGCGGTTTATCTCCAATGACTTGAAAATCAATCAACTTGGTGGGATCACTGTTGCTCATATCGAAAATTTTCTAATGGAACTTCTTTCAATGGAGCTTTCCATAAGTACCGTAGCCAGAAATATCTCCAGTATCCGAAGTTTTCATGAATTTGTTGTAGTTGAAAAATTGGCAGATGCAAATCCTGCCGAACTGGTTGAACTCCCCAAAAAAGCCAAAAAACTGCCGGAAGTACTCACTGCTGTTGAAGTGGAACAGATAATTGATTCTGCTGATAGAACTATTTCAGTGGGAGTACGAGACGCTGCAATTTTGGAAACATTGTATGCAAGTGGGATGAGGGTTAGTGAACTTACAGATCTTGAAATGGATGACCTCTATTTTGAAATCGGATTTATTAAAGTGATCGGTAAAGGAAATAAAGAGCGTCTGGTTCCTATGGGAGAATTGGCGCAAAAAGCCGTCGAACATTATGTTGAAAATGCCAGAACTGATTTTTTAAACAGTAAAAAACCTGAAAAAAGTAAAAATCGGGTTTTTATTAATCAGAGAGGAGGTCCGCTTTCCAGAATGAGTATATGGAACATTGTAAATAAATATGCCGAAAAAGCCGGGATCAAAAAAAATGTATACCCCCACATCTTTCGTCATTCGTTTGCCACTCACCTCTTGGAAGGAGGAGCGGATCTCAGAGCTGTACAAGAGATGCTTGGGCACTCTTCGATTATTACTACCGAGATCTATACCCATGTAGATCGCAGCCTGCTGCATCAAATACATAAAGAGTTCCATCCACGAGCCTGATCTGTAAAATTGTATGAGGTGGTTAAATTTGCGGGATATCAAATCCAAAAAAAGGTACATGCCAAATTTTAATTAATTGTAAATAACTGAAAATTTTTATTTATAATAGTTCAATTTAGAAATTTAACTTAACAGGAGAACCTCATGTCACCATATATAGCTGAAATTATTGGAACAGCAATACTGATGCTGTTCGGTTCCGGTGTTGTCGCCAATGTCGTACTTAATAAAACGAAAGGAAACAGTAGTGGTTGGATTGTTATTACCTGGGGTTGGGCAATGGGTGTTTTTATTGCCGTTTTTACCGTGGGTCAATTTAGTGGGGCTCATATTAATCCTGCTGTAACATTAGGGCTTGCCACGGCCGGACTCTTTGATTGGGGTTTGGTTGTCCCGTACATACTTGCACAAATACTTGGGGCATTTATCGGTTCCTCACTCGTCTGGCTGGCCTACAAAGATCATTTTGAAGCTACGGAAGATGGTCCCACTAAATTGGCAGTTTTTTCGACCGGACCTGAAATTCGTAACTACAGCTCCAATTTTATCACAGAGGTGATTGGTACTTTTATACTTATTCTGGGAGTTCTTTATTTACCGTTACCCGGTTTTATGAGTGTGGATGGTGAGCTTCTGACATCGATTGTACTGAATGGTGAGGAGGTTGGTTTTGGCCTTGGAGCACTCTCTGCCCTACCTGTTGGGTTATTGGTTTTAGGAATTGGTCTTGCATTGGGTGGTCCTACCGGTTATGCCATTAATCCTGCCAGGGATCTGGGACCTAGAATTGCCCATGCCATACTCCCTTTCTCAAACAAGGGCAGCAGTGATTGGGCTTACTCATGGGTCCCCATTGTAGCACCCATGGTAGGAGCACTGCTTGCGGCAGCTCTTTATTTGATTCTTTGATCGAACGGCGTTTTTAGCATCCCCTTTACGGTCTGATCTTCCTCCTGGTCAAGTTGATCAAGTCCCAAACGAATCGACTCCGGTTTGGGATTCAGACGAAATGTGCGTGCGAGTCGATCCCAAAATGAAAATAGAGAACTGTAATTAGAATCTGTTTCAGGCTGCCACCTCGAATGGTGAACCCGGTGCATATTAGGCGTCACAATCACAGTTCTGAGGATTCGATCGTACTTTTCGGATAGTCCTACATTTGCGTGGTGAAACATCACTACGGCAAGCATTCCCATCTCATAAAGAACGATCTCCCAAAGATAAACTCCAAAAAATACGATGATAAAAATCCGAAGAATCGACGAAAAAAAGATCTCACCGATGTGGAAACGGCCGGCTGTCGTTACATCCATCTTGTTATCGGAATGGTGAACACTGTGAAATCTCCAGAAGAAGGGGATTTCATGGTTCATCCTATGCCAGGCATAGAGCCATAAATCCAACAGAAGTATTACACCTATTGCATGGGCCCATACCGGAAGCCCGGCAGCATCCTGAAACCAATGCATCAATCCGAAACGATTCTCATCTGCCCATACAGTAGCTGCAAACCAAAGACCTGCAAATAGAACACTGACCATCAATCCATTGATTCCAGCAATGATCAAGTTTCGAAATGCATGCTTCCCCCTGCTCTTAACTGAGCCGGTAAAATATTCGTAAAAAGGATGTAATGACTCCCACATAATAAGGAGAATCAAGACTGTGATGAGAACAATGGTCTGAGTCTCCTCTAAAGATTCTAATATCGATTCCATACCGCTATTTTATGATGACATATACTTCTAAAATACTCAATTTTTATGAGAAAAAGAGCTCTTCATCTACTTCCTGAACCAGATTCCACGTAAGAGGGCCCGTATCAAACACGAGATGAAAGTATCTCTGTTCCGCGCTCTTTACGACAAAGTGATAATGAAATGCCTTTCCAACTCGTTCCCGATGCACCTGTCTGATCTCTGCAATCCGGTGCTTCTCTCCTTGCCGCGTCTCGAACCGATAGGGGGTAATATGATGCGGTATTTCAGGATGCTGAAAGCCACGTATCACGTTAAGTACATTAATGGGTTGAAACGATCTCTTTTCCACTGCTCTGAATGATTTGTCTTATTAAATAATGATCCCTTTTTGCATAACGAGGGCATCACACAAAAATAGTTTACACATACTTTATACATATATCAAGCATGTGAGAAAACTATTTTGATTTTATGCGGGAATCCGATGGGAATCGATCTGAATCGAGTAGATCTGTATTGATGGTTTAATGCTCTACAAAATGGAGCAGCTTGGTGAGCAGTGGCTTTCGAGCCCAGGTTCAGCTAAACAGATCCTGATAGGGTTCAATCAGCCGGGGACCTGAATTACGTACATTATTCACATCCGTGCCAACTCTGTAAAGTGTTATAGCATCATCCGGCCAAGGTCTGAGAAGATCTTTGAGAGCGGATAGGTCACTGTTGCCGGGGTCCAGCCAAAAATCAAACTCTTCCGGAAGCAGCATTGCAGGCATTCGATCGTGAAGGTCCTCCATCGGCTTATTTGCAGATGTGGTGATAATGGAAAAACTATTGATCAACTCCCCGTCATCGCCCTTCCACAGCTCATAGAGTCCTGCAAAGTTCATCAGACGGCGATCCGGAGTCGTGATATAGTGTGGAATTTTGCCGGTGGAACCCTTTTTCCACTCATAAAATCCATTCGCAGGCACTATACAGCGCCTGGAGGTGAATGGCTTACTAAAAGAACGTTTCTTATCCAGAGTTTCTGAACGTGCATTGATCATACTGTAACCGGTATTTGGACTTTTTGCCCAAAAAGGGACAAGCCCCCACCGACTCATCGACACCGTCCGTTCTTTCCCCATCTCCGTCACAATAGGCATATGAGTTGATGGAGCCACATTATAGTTGGGCTCCGCACGGAACAGCCCGTCTGGAACCGCTCCATATTTTTTCACCAACTCCTCAACCGCTGCACTTAGTACGTATCGTCCACACATAAAGTTAAAAGTGAAAAGTGAAAAGACTATCAGCTATCAGCTATCAGCTATCAGCTATCAGCTATCAGAAAGTAACATATTGAGGCGTAGCGAAAAATTCAATCCCCCCTGACATCCAACTTCTGTACTCCTCCCTTCTCTACCAAGCCTCACTGTAGTTGAGCCTTCTGCTTTCCCGAGGGATCGGGATTTCCGCTTCGCTTCAATCTGCGTTCTGCCTGCCTTTTCACTTTTCACTTTTCACTTTTCACTTTTCACTTTTCACTTCTAAAATGTATTTTCCAAACCATGACCAATCAAATCCCTTTTTCCTTCGATGTACCCACGGTATCAGAACTGACCCAAAAAATCAAACAGGTCCTGGAACAGAATTTCCGTGATATCTTGGTTGAAGGAGAAATCAGCAATTTAAGTCGCAGTAGAAACGGACACTTCTACTTCACAGTTAAAGATGATAATGCACAGCTGCCCTGTGTGATTTGGCGAAATAGTGCCGATCGAATGAATCTGGATCTCCGTGATGGTCAACAGGTTGTACTGGGTGGTGACGTTCAGGTATACGCTCCCCATGGAAAGTATCAAATGATTGTAACCCTTGTCCAGCAAGCCGGAATTGGCCGGTTGCAGCAAAAATTTGAAGAGCTTAAAAAGAAACTCGAAGCTGAGGGGCTTTTTGAGCAATCACAAAAAAAGAAACTTCCTGCATTTCCAAAAAAAATTGGCGTAATCACTTCATCGACCGGAGCAGCCTTTCATGATATTCGTTCAACCATGGAGCAACGATGGCCTGTTGCTACTCTATACCTCCACCACGCTTCCGTTCAAGGACTCAACGCAGCCGGAGAAATCGCAAATGCCATTCATTATTTTGCTCAACAGAAAACTCCTGTAGACCTACTAATTATTGGTCGTGGTGGTGGTTCTTTAGAAGATCTTTGGCCATTTAATGAGGAGATCGTTGCCAGATCTATTTTTGACTGCCCAATACCCATCATTAGTGCGGTCGGACACGAAGTGGATTTTAGTATTTCTGATTTTGTAGCCGATGCCAGAGCCGCTACTCCTACACAATCCGTCATTTTAGCTACACCGGATATTAATGAACTCAGATATCAGATTGAAGGGCATACTCAATCATTAGACACGATCATCAAGCAAAAAATCCAATACTATCAGGATTATGTTAACCGATTGGTCCATTCGCACGCGCTTTTAGTTGTACAGGAAAAACTGAAATATCTCAGGAATCATGTAGCTTCAATAACGGATAAGATTCATGCTTATCAAGAACGTAATTTCAGATATCATCTAAATAAGTTTAGCCATTTACGATCCTCATTTGAACAGTCAGGTCCTAATAACAGAATTCGGGAATTGAACGACCATCTCTCAGGATTGAGACAGGGACTCTTCTACAAATACGATCGTATGCTCTCGTTACAAAAAGAATCCCTCAACTCTCAACTTCACAAACTGGAAGAACTCAATCCCAAAGCCCCCATGGATAGAGGTTTTACAAGAATACTCCAAAAGGGTCGGTGGATAAAAGAGAAAGACTCTTTAGCTTCAGACAGACCTTTTGAAATAGAGTGGAAAGATGGAAAAACTCAGATTAATTAATGATTTAAATACATTCAAATTCCACTTTTTTATCAGTAAATCAATAACTGATTTTTATATCTGTATATTAAATTGTTTCAGAATTTAATTCCCAGTTGCAAATAAAGAAGTATGAATACATTAATCTCAGGATTTAACACAGAAGTGAAGGATGTTTTAACAAACGCTCTCGAAAAGAGAAATCACACTCTTTATGTCAAGGAACCTTCTGATGAGCTGTTGTCATTTCTGGATGAAAAAAATATTACTCTCATTTTCCTTACTGATAACCTGGATAAGACCTTAAATTTCAGTCGACAAGTACGGGCAAAAAAAGAGGGCCGCAGATTTACCATCTATTCAGTTATTAATAAGAATGATATGGATCAATTGTATAAGTTACTTGATGCAGACGTGGATCAGTACATTCTTGAATCACTATTCGACGAACAACGGCTGGATATTCGGATTGAATTTGCTGAACGACAGGCAAGGAATAAACAGGGACAGTTTCTAATTGAACAGAAACTACGAGTAAGTGAAGCGAGAGTTCGTGCTATTTTGAGCACTACCGTGGATGCAATAATTACTATTGATGAACGAGGACATATTCTATCTTTTAATCAAGCCGCTGAAAAACTGTTTCTTTTTCAAGCTTCTGATGTGATCGGGAAAAATGTTAGTATGTTGATGCCACAACCCTATAAAAGAGAGCATGACGGCTACATCAACAATTATCACAATACCGGCGAGAGAAAAATCATCGGTATTGGAAGAGAAGTTACCGGCCAACGTAAAGATGGGACACTGTTTCCGATGTATCTTGCTGTAAGTGAGGTCAACGCTAATGATGAAAAGTTTTTTACAGGAATTGTACGTGATATTACTGAACAACGTAGACTCGAACATGAAGTATTGCGTATCAGTGAACATGAAAGACGCCGAATTGGACAGGATCTGCACGATGGACTGGGTCAGATGCTAACCGGTATCACTCTGATCAACAAAAGCATCGCATCTACCTTGAAAGATCAAGATCACAAACTCGCTACTGAGTCTGAGGAGATTACTAAACTGATTCGGGAAGCCGATGAATATGCGCGAAACCTTTCCAGAACACTGATACCTGTTGAATTGGAATCGAACGGACTCAAAGCTGCTATTCGGCGAATGGCTGATAATGCTGAAAAACTTTTCAATATCAAGTGCACACTGGTTGATTTTTTAGACATTAGTTTTGATGATCCAACTTCTCTTTCTCACCTCTATAGAATTATTCAGGAAGCCACAAGTAACGCTGTTAAACATGGGAATGCTTCCAATGTCATTATTAAAATGGAAGTGGATAAGGATAAATTAGTTCTCTCAATAGAAGATGATGGAACGGGATTTCCTTCGGATTGGGATCAAGGGAAGGGGCTCGGTGTAAGAATCATGCAGTTTCGGTCAAACTTAATTGGAGCCAATCTTCGAATACTCGAAAGCGATTTGGGAGGGGCTGCAATCATTATAACACTGTTGACAGTTGGATCATCCTATAAAATTATAAATTGATTATATTTAGACCTTAACACTTTAACACTTTAAAATGGCTACGGACAAACGAATATATATAGTCGACGATCACCCGTTAATGAGAAAAGGGTTGGTTATGACCATAGAGAAAGAGATGGGATTTGAGGTCTGTGGTCAGGCTGAGAGTGCAGAAGAAGGGCTAAATGAAATTATCGATCTAAAACCTGATGCAGCTGTTTTTGATATCTCCTTACCGGGCATGAATGGGATAGAGCTCACTAAAAACATACTCCATCAAATGCCGGAATTAAAAATATTGGTAGTTTCTCGGCATGATGAAGAACTCTATGCGGAAAGAGCCATACGTGCAGGTGCCAAAGGATATTTGATGAAACTGGAAGCCGGCGAAACACTCGTTACCGCACTCCGCCAAATTTTAAAGGGTGGCATTTATTTGAGTGATAAGATCGGTTCCAAAATGATAATGAAGATCGCATCCGGAAATTCATCCAAAAGTGATAATCCTCTAGATTTACTTAGTGACCGGGAACTTGAAGTCTTTGAATTAACCGGGAAAGGCCATTCAACCAAAGATATCGGTAAAAAACTACATATATCTGTAAAGACAGTAGAATCCCATCGTGCCAATATCAAAGAAAAATTGCAACTCGACACCGCAAATGAACTTATGCGGCACGCCGTACGGTGGGTTGAAGAGAGTTCCAGATAGCTTCCCAAATATTCCCTTTTTTCTGCACTACAATTCTGAATTAAGACCATATCTCATTGTTATCCTTTCAGTTAATTAATGAAATTCGTTTGAATATTTATTATTCTTGTACAGTTTAACCTTTTAAATAGGGGTAATCACTAGGTCTCGTAGGGGAAGCCCCTACTTCTCATTCAGAATAATACCCCTGACTCTTTTATATAATGCTTCTGATATTGGTCATGTGTTAAAATATTAAGACATACTGATCTTAAATTGAATCACAAAGAAATTGAACCAATAAGAACAATTAAAAGTAAAAATCATGAAAACTATTATAACTACAATTACCATACTGCTACTGGCTCTTACCATTTTCGAGTCACAAGCAGTTGCTCAAGATAACAGAGACTTGCAATACTTCAGAACTCCTGACAAAACAGGATTGAATGTATTTGAAACTACCAAGGATAACGATGTCGAATTTGATGGTGTAACTGTCAGAATAGGCGGTTCCAATACACTACAATTCCAGGCACTCGATCAGGAGAACAATGCAGGTGGAATATTTGATATCGGACCGAATTTTAACCTCGCTACATCAAACCTAGATCTTGATGTTCAATTGCATAATGGGTTAAGAATGCACCTTCGAAC
>JAGXIS010000038.1 GCA_024635465.1 Bacteroidota bacterium
AATGCCACCTGTAACCGATTGGCCATCTCTCTGTTCTTTGCCAGCAGTACCAAACCGGATGTAACCGAATCTAACCGATGCACAATGTTTGTTTCTGAATACCCCATCTCACTTAAAATATAAGAGAGCGT
Source organism: Bacteroidota bacterium (assembly GCA_024635465.1). GTDB lineage: Bacteria > Bacteroidota > Rhodothermia > Balneolales > Balneolaceae > Rhodohalobacter. The sequence continues at coordinate 132 of JAGXIS010000038.1, forward strand.
ATTTTTGTAATACCTACCTCCCTGATGCATCGGCATGGGTGAAGGCTTATAAACGACCAACCACTCTTCACTCTCCCGAATAATCCTGACATCATCCGGAACGGAGGGTTCTTTAACCATCGGAGTGTGATGATAGATCAACTGATGACTTTGCAAAACAGATTCCGGAGCAGCTTCCCCACTTGAAAACCAGAGCCATTTCCGGTTAATACGGCCAATCCATTCATCCACTCCGACATATGAAAACCGTTCGTGCAGAAAATCGATTAACCTTTTCCCTCTGTCTTTTGGTTTTACCAGAAGCGTGCGAGTGAGAGGATATGGCTCAACAATGCGAACACTACTGCTTTTGAAGTTCACGCTCTTTGAAATCTTCATTAAAATAATTGTACCATTTCCGAAATGGTTTAAAAGCGTGATCCGGATCAAAGGGTCTTTTATATTCGCTCTTTTTGCACTCCTCGCTGCAACAACCCTCCATTATTTGTGCTCCCTCTTCAGAACAGACAAACAGTTTATTACACTCCATATTGGCACAGTTTATATAGCTATCTGCAGGTTTCCCGGTAATGTCACACTTGGCAATCGGTTGCAAATTCTCTCTGTTGACGGGGACCACCAGCCGGTCGTCAAAGACAAAACATTTTCCTTCAAAATGCTCCCCACCTTCCTCGTTAGCATATTTAAGAATGCCTCCATGAAGCTGATTTACATCATCCCAACCTTTTTTCTTCATCAACACAGAAAATTTCTCGCATCGAATGCCACCGGTACAGTACATCAGAACTTTTTTATCCTTAGGGATCTCTTTACCGACTTCATTCAGCCATTTTGGGAAATCATAAAAGTTCTCAACATCAGGTTTGATGGCTCCTTTGAAGTGGCCAACTCTCGATTCATAATTATTTCGTACATCAATCATCACATAGTCGTCACGGTTATCCATTACCTCTTTCCATTCGGCCGGTGACATATAATACCCTCCCTCTTTCGGATTGAGATCGGGCTCATGTATCGCTACGATCTCCTCCCGAATTTTACAGCTTAACTTCGCAAAAGGAACTTCATCATGAAGATCTGTTTTAAACTCTGTCTCCTCAAAACCCGGGATTCCACGGAGATAGGACTTATATTTTGAAATCTGTTCAGGGGTTCCCCCAAGGGTTCCGTTGATACCTTCGCTGCTGATATAGACCCTGCCTTTGAGTCCCAGTTCTTTCATGAATTTTTTATGATCACTGCAGAATTTATCGGGGTCGGTGATTTCATGAAAAAAGTAGTAGAGAATAACTTCGGTTTCCATCGTATATATTCTTGAGACGTTTTTTAATTAGAATTCGTTTATACAGTCTGAGTTCTATAATTTACGATGATTTTCAACAAGATTTAAACCTTCCGTTACGGATGATAAACGTTTTTAAAACAGCTACGATACAATCTTTAGCGCTATTGGCTCTGCTTATAGTCTCTTCGAGCCTATCTGCACAGGATCGTAGTGAGCGTCATTTACATTTTGGAGATCATCCAATTCTTCAGAGTATAGAAGTAGCTGAACAAAATGGTTTGATCTCCAAAGACGAAGCACTGCTTCAAAAATTTTATGCAGGATTGGATTTAGAGCGATTAGATCCAGTTTACAGATCTGATAACGATTCCCCCATAAAGTGTTTGATGCCTATGGTGGTTGAATATGAAAATCTAAAGAAGGAACTTTCTCCTGCAATTGCGGCTGAAATTGAGGAGATGCTCAATCCGCAAAACCCATCACAAGTTGGAAACACTTATATCTCACCTTCCGGTAATTTCATTTTGAAATATGATACATCCGGATCACATTCCGTGCCCACAGATGAAATGGATGAAAACGGTATACCGGAATATATTATAAATGCAGCCTTTGCTGCAGATTCTTCATACAGTTATATGGTGGAGACTCTAGGTTTTACAGACTTTATAGAAGATGAACCTTATGAGATCTCATTTCGAAATATGAACGTTTATGGAAGAACTTTTTTCAATGGCTCTAGTTCAAATATTGAAGTTAACAATAATTTTGAGGGTTTTGACCCGAATACACACCCCGATGGTAATGTAATCGGAGCACTTTATGCTACGATTGCTCACGAGTTAAAACATTCCTCTCAGTTTGAGCTAATTGGCAATGGTTTAAGAGATTTTACGGTATGGACAGAGATGGATGCCACCCTGATGGAGCATGTCGTTTTCCCTGATGTGAACGATTATTACAACTACATCATGGATTACAGTGATGAAAAAATGGATTGGGAGAGAAATAGCCCTCATCGACTTTCAATTTTTGGTGATCCCGAATCAGCCACACCGGGCTTTTATTGGCATGTTACCTGGATGATCTATTTCCATGAGAAATTTGGGCCTGAATTCTGGGTAGAGGTCTGGGATATGATAGAAGATGATAGAGCGTCCGGCAGCGGTAATGAATTCAGGTTTATTGAATCGATGGATCAAGTCCTGAAATCAAATGGCACAACCATACAAAATGAACATATTGAAAATCACTTGTGGCATATGAGTGCCGGACCTGATTTTTCCGGTTATAACTTTGGTTTTCCTGACCGGGAAAACTATCCGAACGCTGAATTGGGAGAAGCACAAATCTTAACAGTGAACTCTCCTACATTTATCAATCAGGTTGCGCCGTTAGAATCATTTGCATCTCGTTATCACGATCTGGTCCCTTCAAATAGCTCACTTGGACAACCCCTATTTATTTTAGATTCCGAAGAAACTACAGGATTCGGTTTGGGAGTAGTGGGTTATTTTGAGGATGGTTCCGTTGAATATTTAACCGCGTTCGATCCTAATTCAACCCGACAGATTCTTCAAACAACCTGGTCATGGAAAGAATTAGTGGACGTAAATATAGCAGTGATTAATACGAATCAATCAGGTTCTCCATCCACTTATTTCCTTGAAATAAACTCTATTGAACCGGATGAAGATATTATTTCTCAAAATTTTCCGAACCCTTTCAACCCTACGACTCGCATAGAGTTTGCACTCAGTGACACGAAGGATGTGTCAATTGACGTATATGATACCATTGGAAGAAAGGTAGCAACTTTGGTGGATGGCCAATTAAACAGTGGATTTCATTCCATCATTTTTGATGGCTCCGGAATGGCATCCGGAGTTTATCTTTACAGAATAGTTACAAATGAAGCCATTATTTCGAAAAAGATGCTGTTAATTAAGTGAAAAACAGCATCTTTTGATTTATGCTTCTATCATTTTTTGAATGACACCATTTCACAACTCTCTCCTCTGCAACACTCATCTACATTGATTCCGCAATTTGAGCATTGACCATGTCCGTGCACCCAAACCAATTCTGCCGGTTGACCACAATAGAGGCATCGTTTCTGTAGATTTTCGACCGAATTAACCGTTAAATCACTCTTCATTTGTAAGTTCAAGATATGCGACATCTATATTGCGGGATAGATTTAATGACCCACCGAGGCTGCTGAAATCAGGGAACTCCTCAAACTGATCCAGATCTGTAATTTCTTCTCGGGAGCGTCCCTCCTGAATGGCTGCTTCAGTATATTCGAGTAGTTTCGTTAAAAAATCTCGTTTTACCATTACATCTTCTCTATTTCCGGTCACGCCAAAATCGGGATTTCCATGTCCAAAAATAAACAGTGTTTCATCATCCGCTTCGGCATAAACCGTTTCAAGCACATTAATCCAACCTCTGATTGAAGCTCCCCCATTTCTGTCAATAAACGGATATAGGCGATTAAATATCAGATCACCCATGTGTGCGACATTCGCATTTTCAAACCATATGACAGAATCTCCTTTGGTATGCGCCGGACCGTAATATTTAGCCGTAATCGTTTCGTTGCCCATGTTCTTACTGTATTGATCACTAAAAACAGTCTCGGGATAAGCTTGATTTGCTTCATTATCTGATGCAATGGCTGAATTTTTCTGAAGTTCAGGAACATTCTGATGAGCTATAATTTCATAGCCATTATTTTGAAAAACCGGATTTCCGCCTACGTGGTCGCCATGATGATGAGTATTAAAAAGAAGACGTTCCATACCGGAACCGAACTCGGAAATACCCTCCACAAAAGCGGTGGCTGGATCAGGAAATTGAGAGTCGATAGCCAAAATGTCATTATCTGTTGTGTACCAACCAATTGTGCCACCCTGCATTGAAAAAATACCCACACCCCCGCGTAGCTGTGTAAAAGGAGAATCTTGATTAAAACTCAATTTTGGCAGAATTGTAAATCCTGCGGATAACATCCCTGCGTATTTTAAAAAATCTATTCTCTTCATAATATTTTATTTTAATCTAGGTTTAAATCGTCACGAATCAGGAGTAAAATTGCCCCATGAGGTACAATCAGATACTTCTCGTTTTCAAATTCAATTTCAAACGTTCGGTTTTTTAAAAAGATAGCTAAATCGCCCTCTTTTGCTTGCATCCCGATATACTTAGGATCTGCAGTTCCATCTTTCCAGGGTTCATCAATCTCTTGGGATGGTATCGGATAACCCGGTCCTGTTTTAATGATATAACCGCTGTGTATCTCCTCTTTTTCTTTCACCGAAGCGGGAAGAACCAAGCCACTTTTCGTATGAGTCTCCATATCCCGGGGTTTTACCAATACCCGGTCGCCAATAATGATAAATTTTTCTACTGAATTAAGATATTCTTGAATCATTGCTAAAACTAAAGGTTAATTCATTAAACGTTTTGAAATGTAAATGTTTACAGGCAAAAAATCAGTATATGTGGAAAGAAACGACCGAATGCAGTAAAACGTTTCATTCAGAAATTTGTGAATCCTAATTTGCCGTTGTATCATTTATCAGCTTGTTATTAACCAATCATTCTTGTTATGCTTAGATCTTTTTTAATACCAATTACATCATTTCTCTTCATCTCTTTGCTGTTCGATTCAGTTCATGCACAAATAGACCGTCCAACAGGTGAACCTTTTCAAACTCGTTCCGAAGTGATTGGGCAGCGTGGAATGGTAGCGACGAGTCATCCATTGGCCACTCAAATCGGCTTGGATATATTAAAAAAAGGGGGCAATGCTATTGATGCAGCCATCGCAGCTAACTCTGCCATGGGTTTGATGGAACCTACCGGCAACGGAATGGGCGGTGATCTATTTGCTATTATCTGGCATGAGGAGAGCGGACAGTTATACACAATTAATGCCAGTGGCCGGTCTCCGATGGTATTGTCGTACGATCAGCTCATGGAAGAGCTTGAAGAGCTGGACAGTCCAAATCGCATTCCACCCTCAACACTTCTATCCATATCTGTTCCGGGTGCCGTGGG
>JAGXIS010000039.1 GCA_024635465.1 Bacteroidota bacterium
ATTGTTTGGATGTAGTTATGAATTTCCAACAGCTACTGAAAAGCCTTCATTAGAACTTGGGAGTGCAAATTTTGAGAAATTTACGATCTTGGGCGGATCGATTTCTTCCGGTTTCATGGATGGTGCACTGTACACCGAAGGCCAAAATGATGCGTATGCGGCTCAAATCGGGCGATTAATAGAAGAGGAATTAGATACAGATATATACTCCGATCTGTCCGTTCATAGTGAAAATGGATTTAATATCGATGCTTTGGAGGAGTTTCCAAATAATCCCGGAAAATATGAGCTGTTATTTCCATCACCAATCGAAGAGTGGCCTGTACGGATGCCAACATCAGGCGAAGATTTAAGAATATTTACAGGAATTGTTGACGATGTAAGTAATTTTAGCATCCCCGGGCTTAAAATTACCCAAATAGATGATAAGGATCTGTCCGGTAATATCTATTTTGACAGACTTGCAGAATGGCCGGCCGGACAAAGCTTACTGGATGTGGCTTTATCTCAAAGTCCCACTCTTTTTATCCTTGAAGCAGGAATGACAGATACTTTTATTTACGCTGTTGAAGGTGCCAGTGGAGATGAAAATCCTGAACCGGCTAATATACTTCAGTACGATTTGACTCCTGTATCCGTTTTTGAAGAATCACTCAAAAGTGCAGCCGGCAGAATTTTATCCGAATCTGAGGCTGATTTATTTCTCTTTACAATTCCCGATCCGCTTAAGTTTCCTTATTTCACTCAATTGCCATGGTATTTTTCACCGTTTGAATATAGTAGAATTAGACAATTGAATCTTGATGGTATATATGGAGAGTTTAACGTCAATTTACAAGATTACAACAGGAATGTTGTAGATTTTGAAAACAGAAGGCCACTGATAGTTTTTGACGTGGATGGTGGCGAAAAATTCAGGAGTAAAGTTATTGCTGATGAGTATTTACCTGACGCATAAACATCCGACGGTGTAGAAATTCCCAAATACCGGCAAATGACAAATGAGGATTACTTTTTGTACAGTGCAGAAAGGAGACATCGGGAGTCGATAGCTACAGATGCAAAACTGGGGACAGAAATACCGATTTCTGACAGGTATGTGATAACAAAAGACGAAATGGGAATTATTACAGAGAGGCGAAACCAATTTAACAACATTATTCGTGAACTGGCGAACTCAGATTCGCGGGTTCATCTTATTGATTTTGAGATGCTTATCGAAAGGGTAAATGAAAGTTCCGAAAGTTTTAATGGTGTAAGTTTCACCCTGAATTTTGACTATCGGGGTATCATTTCTGCAGACGGGTATAATCTGAATTCAAAAGGTCAGGCTCTTTTGGCTAATCTTTTTATTGAATATCTCAATGAGAATTTCTCTTCCAATCTTCCACGTATAGATGTAAATAGCCAGCGTGGAAACGCGTATGGGAATGGTTTTTAAAATTCATCTGTCGTCTAAAGAACTGTGGTGGAATGTGTTCATTTTATAATTAAGAAGTGATATTAACCCGAAGTATTTCAGTGGAAAGGCGCAACGGGTATTTTTTGAGTTTACATTCATAAATTAAAGCCGCGTTATGTATTCACACCTCAATTGCCGGCACATTTAAAGGGGGCAAGCTCGTCAACTATTCAGTTTTTCAATATGTAATTGTATGATAGATATACAGGCTATTTTTCACGAATCAGGGGAGTAGATTACTGACCACTACTGTATGCTTCTAATGAATGCAGGATTCAGGAATGAAATGATCAAAAAAATTTTGCTAAACTTTTACAAATGGCAATTATTCTTCTAACTATATGCGTTACTGTTAGATAATTAACTGAAATTTAACATTTAATCAATGTTATTTTAATCAACAGGAAGAGTATAATTTCTTTTTAATGATAATTGTGGTTTCTTTAAGGTTCAATAGTCGGTTAAATCCGATTGTTAAATAGTATAAATATCAATTAAACTGAGGTTAAGTATGTTAAAAAAGTTACTATTTAATTTGTTATTACTCATGGTTCTTGTTCCTTGTGCAGTGTTAGCACAGAGTGGAACATTAACTGGGGAGATAACAGATGACAGAACTGGCGATCCCTTGCCAGGAGTGAACATTTTTGTTCAAGAATTGGAAAGAGGTGCTGCTACGAATCTTGATGGTGAGTACTCTATTGAAAACATGCCTTATGGCACGTACAATCTGAGGATTACTTTTGTAGGTTACAGTACACTTATGCAACAGGTTGAGATAAACTCACCAAGCACTGAATTGAATATTCAGATAGCTGAAGATATTTTAGGCTTGCAGGAAATAATCGTTACAGGACAAGGCTCCGGTGTTGAACGCCAGCGTCTCTCTTCAAATGTTACTTCCATTAGTGCAAGACAAATTGATCGTGTACCAACTGTTCAACTGGATCAACTGCTTCAGGGAAATGTTCCTAATGCACAAATTAGGGCATCATCAGGTAGTCCCGGTTCAGCGTCGTTGGTAAGAGGCCGTGGTGTGGTTTCAGCTCTTTCATCAACAACTCCCGTTATTTACATTGATGGAGTAAGGGTAGATAATACCACCAGCTTTGCTTTAAACAGATCAACAGGTGGTTCTGCAAGTTCAGCGTTAGCAGATATTCCGGTTGAAAATATTGAACGAATTGAATTTGTTAGTGGTGGTGCTGCTACAACTCAGTTTGGATCTGATGCAGCTAATGGAGTTATTCAGATTTTTACAAAGACAGGAGTTCAGGGACAGTCTCGATTCTCTTTCCAATCTTCAGTTGGATCTGAATTTGCTACCACAGAATTTCTTCGCTATGATCGCTCAGGAGACATTCTCTTCTCGCCCGGAGCAACACAAGAGTACAGACTCTCTGCTACCGGAGGAACGGAAACATTTACATATAGTTTCTCAGGTTCAATGAGAGGTAGTGATGGTGTTATACAGCCCGGTGGCGATAATTCGGTAAGACACAGTATTCGTGGTTCTTTCTCGGCTGAATTATCACCTATAGTGCGATATACCGGTTCATTTGGATTTGCCAGTCATGAATTCAATAGAAATATCAGTGCTAACTTCTCCGGTAGTATTTTTGATGTCGAAACAGGTTCCTTTGGAAATCCGGATGAATGGACGGATGCGGAATTTGAGGATAATCAAGAGTTCATCAGAACCTATGTTGGACTACATGATATTTCTGAAGACGTAAAAAGATTTCAAACTTCTCAAACACTGGATTTTCGTCTGAGAGAAGATTTGACTGCACGTGCAGTAGTTGGTATAGATATTAGAAATAGTGGTCAGTTTTTCCGTGAGTCGAATGCATACCTGATTGCTCGTGGATTTGTTCCAGCAGGAACTACAGATCAAGGTAATCTTACACAGACAGACCGTAATTTCGTTGGACTTACAGCTGAAGCAAGTGCGAGACATCAATTGGATCTTGGAGATTTTTCCTTCATTACAAACGTAGGTGGGCAATTCTTTAGAAATAATGATATTCAGCTAAGCCTTACTTCAAGTGGACTGCCGGATGGTTCTAATAATGCCAATTCCGGTCAAGACATTTCAGGTAACAATTTTGAAAGAACTGTTGCTAACTGGGGTGTCTATGCTCTTGAAAATATGGGTTACCGAGATACATATTTTATTGAGCTTGGAATTCGTGCTGATCAAAACACCGCTTTCGGTGCTGATGTAGCTACACAGATCTATCCAAAAATTGGGCTTATATATAATCTTTCAAACGAGAGTTTTTTCGATAATGTGAATCCCAACTTCATCTCTAATCTTAGGTTAAGAGCGAATCTTGGTTATGCGGGGAATTTCCCGACTCCATTTTCGAATGAAGTATTGGCCGGAGTGGGTGGTTATCTGGGTTCATCCTATATCGACTTTGGTACTCCCGGTGATAGCAATTTAAAGCCAGAGAGAACCAAGACCATTGAAATAGGTGGTGACATTTCATTTTATAATGACAGAGCTAACTTCGAGGTTACCTACTTCGAATCAGAAACGACGGATGCACTTTTTAATGCACCATTCGCGAGATCGGTTGGACTGGGTGCTGCACTTCAAAATCTTGGAACGATTGAAAATTCCGGTGTAGAAATTGCCGGTAATTTTAATTTGGTCCGTACACGAGATGCAAACATAAGTCTGAGAGCCTCTGTTAATACCTTAACAAATAAGGTTGTTAGCAATGGTGACAGTGCACCTTTCAACATTGGTGGATTTGCATTTCTTGGATCGTTTGTTGATGAGGGGTTCCCGGTAGGTTACCTTCGAGGTAATAGAATGGTAATTGATGATGCCGGTAACGTTAGTGAAATCATACCTAATGATAACCTTGGTAAGACGCTGCCAGACTATTTCGGAAACATAGGTCTGAATGCGGATTATAAGGATTTATCATTGACAGTGATTGCTGACTGGCAACTTGGTGCCCAGGCTGTTTGGCCGGATGAGCTCTTGAGATTCTTGGGCGGACTTGGTGATGACAGAACGGATGGGGTACCTGCAGGTTCAAGCTTCTTTGATTTTGCAAACTTGTTCGTAGAAGATGCAGATTTCCTTAAAGTCAGATTGATTTCTCTCAACTACTCACTTCCAACGAGGTTAACTGAAGGTCTCTTCAGAAGTGTTTCAATTGGAGCAACTGTCACGAACCCACTCAACTTTACTTCAACCGCGTTTGATCCGGAAGTAACAGGTGCAGGTATTGCAAACGGTCAAGGTGGAGTAGGAGTAGGTGGTTTTTCTTATCGACAGTTATCACCCAACAGAGAAGTTTATGGCACTTTGAGAATAAACTTCTAAAACCTCTAAAGGAAATTTTAAAATTTTATCAAATTATATTATGAGAAAATTAACATTAGCACTACTGGCAATTATATTTGTCTATGCAGGGTGTGATTTGATTGACGGCACAAATGTGGTCAATCCGGATCTGACACTCGATAATGCTGTAAATTCAGCAAACTCCGCTGAGAGTTGGTTAACCGGAGTAGAACGAAGAACAGCGTTAGTGATGAACAGCTTTCTAACAACAGCTGAGCTATCCACCGATAACTACATTAATAGAAATACGTTCTTTAATCAAAATGTAGATGGCGGTGTAATCCGAAGCATTGATACTGACATTGAAAATACTAATTTTCAGTTTGCACGATTACGTAATCAAGCCAGTTATGGAATCAATACAGTTATTCCTGATAATGATTCAGATGCTGCCGGAACTAGTGTAGAAGCTGAATTGTATTTCTATTTAGGATATGCTCATTTATTGGCTGCAGAAAATATGACATCTCTTCCTGCAGAAGGAAATGGCGTACCCCAGGGTCCGGCTGCGCATTTCGATCTAGCCATCGGTGCATTTAATCAGGCCAACTCTATTACGGCCGATCCAAGTTACAACCTTGCTCTCGCAAGAGCGCACTATGGGGCTGGAAACAAAGATCAGGCAGTTCAATTTGCAAACGCTGCAATAAACAGTGGATCTGCTGATTTTGTACGGTACATAAATTTTGATGGCGTAAATGGACCGGGAAGTACGTATGAAAATGCGGTTTATAGCAGACAGTCCTTCAACGATCTACAGCCATTGCCAAGATTGGATTTTCTGGATCCAAAATTTGGTGATTTGGGAGGAACAAATATTTCTCCAATTCCTATGCTAAAAATGGAAGAAGCACACCTGATTATAGCTGAGGCACATTTATCTGATAATAATCTGAACCTTGCAAAAGCAACAATGAATGATGTTATTGGATTGGTTGACTCACGACCAACGAGAGCTATTGATGAAACTCAGGAAGGCAGAATTGGAAATCCCGGTTTCTCTCAAAGACCAAACAGTGCGGGCTTTGTAGTTCGAGCTGATCCTAGCGCTCCATTCAGAGATGGGTTAATTTTGGATAGAACTGCAACAACCGATGTTCCAACGATATCCGGAACTTCCGTAACAACGGATAGAGTTGATGCATTATCCAGTGGTACTGATGCTCTTAGAACTCTTTATCTATTGAGACAAGAGATCTTTTTTGGTGAAGGGCGACGAATGTTTGATCTGGGCGTTAGATGGCCGGTATCGAACGTTGAGGCTCTGAATAATCCAAACGTTACCGGTGCGGATACTGAGCCTGTTATTCCAGGCTATATTCCGACACCATATTCTACCATGGATGAGTTCAGTGCTGATTTCGATGCACTCGAGGTTACAATCGCAGTAGATATGAACCAAGTGATTGCCGATCAGCGAGGCAACAGGTTTAATTAAGCGCGATCAAAAAAAGTAGTTTGAAGCCCGGTTCAGATATTCTGAGCCGGGCTTTTTTTATGTAAAGAGGGGATTACTCACCAGGTAGCTGATTTGTTAGAACTTCGTCGATGATTGTTTTTGAGTAAGTGGTATCCACTTGACACCCCAGTTTCATAAGGAGGTGATAGAGTCCTAAATGGACACGTGTGGTGTAGATAAAGTGTTTGTTACCTCTTGGTTCAGTTGTAAATGGAGCATTTTTCGTATAACCGGCAATCAATTTATTATATTCGGGATCTCCAAAATCAAATGTATCCTCCATGTAGGGCATCGCAAACGTAAAGCCATAATTTTTGCAAAAATCGAAGAAAAGCTTTTCTTTTGGTAACTCATCAGGATCTCCCTTTAAAATCTCCAGTTTATAATAGAGTTCTTTAATCTCATCTTCATCTTGCCTCAAATGGGTTGGAAGCAGAAGTAGGTAATCCATAAAAAACTTTTCAGGGAATGATTTCACGCATCCAAAGTCAATCACTCCTACATTTCCATTTTCATCAAAAAGAAAATTCCCTGGGTGTGTGTCGGCATGAATTTCATCCCGATCCCGTATTTGATTGTGGAAAAAGTCCCAAAGGTTTTGCCCTACTTGATCTCTTACATCCTGAGTTGGTTCATTTTTCAGAAACTCATTCAAATGAACACCCTCGAGATAAGTCATTGTAAGCACACGTTCTGTAGATAGTTCCGGAATCCATTTAGGGGTAAAGATCGTTTTCGAATTAAAGCGTTTATGAAAACGATCAATTGATTCTCCTTCCTGCAGATAATCCGTTTCTTTTATAAGAGTTTCTTTCACTTCATTGATATAAGGTTCAATCTGTTCGGAATTAGACACAATTGTTCGAAAAAGGGTTCTTGCCAGAGCGATATCAGATGATATGGTATCCCGAACACCGGGGTATTGTACCTTTACTGCAACAACAGTTCCATCTTTAAGAGTTGCTTTATGCACCTGACCTATGGATGCCGCCGCTTCAGCTTCCGGGTTAAATGATGCAAACAGTTGCTCCGGGTAGGCCCCCAGTTCTCGTCTTATAATGGATCTGACGAGTGATCGATTAATAGGAGGAACTTTATATTGAGCTTGAGTCATCACTTCAGAAAACTCATCGGGCAAAAATCCCTGATCGATACTGAATGATTGCGCAATTTTTAAAGCAGTCCCTCGCAATTTAGTGAACTCACCGAATAGGTCTTCCGCACTTTTTTTATAGAGTGCTGAACGATCACTTTCCCCATTAATCCAGGATTTTAGAAAATGGGAGGCATAGTTTTTGCCCACTTTTAAGCCTGTTTTGGCAAATATTTTGCCCCGTTCATATTTGGTGGTTGGGAAATTAGTCATCTATTCTAAATCCTCGTTGGTTATCTCTTGATGAATTGACTTAATGGTGAGTGATAAAAAAGGAATTTCCCCAGATCCAACCCTTTGTCAGCAATCCTGGTGTAGAAAACTTCTTGCACAAAGGATGCCCATTTATCGATCAGTGCGGTACTATTTTCGTAATTATTACTTGTGTCACGACTCCAGAAATAGAAAAATCCATTGAATGTTTGAAAGAGTGAATAATAAAACGCGCGGTTTATCAAAAGCGAGGAACCGGAACTGAGATTTCTATCTGAGTGAAAGATCTGCTTTATTTCATTTTTAAACTGTGATTCGAAAGAGTGCATTGACATGGAGCATAGCACCTTCTTTTTATACGTCATTAGAACGTATTCTCTATGTTCATGAAAAAGATCAAACAGAGTAAGGATTAACAAACTCAATTTCTCGCTGAGAGAGTAATCTGAATAGTTGTCAATCATTTGGATTTGTTCTTTGTAAACTAGAATTCTGGAATCATAGTAGTAATTCAAGATTTCAGATCTGTTTGGGAACAATTCGAAAATATCCTTGCTGTCGATTTTAAGCTTTTTTGCCAAAGATTGAATTGTAAATCGAGGATTCTCGACATAGCGTTCAGCACCGGCCTCTGAGATTCTGATTTTTAAAGTTAATTCTTTGTCCATGGTTGTTCCTTGAAATATGTAGTTTGTTTCCTTCATTAAAGATAACGATGAAGTACATGTAAAAGGTTCAGATGGAATTATATTATTATTACCTTTGCATCGTAAACGCTGTTGAAAATTGAACTTCTCTTTTGAATTTCCGGTTATTAACTGGAATTCAAAAGTCTATACAATTTAGGGGAATATTAGTCGATGATTTTAAAATCCATTCGGAAACCGAGTCCGCATAAGCGTGATATTCTTTTTTTGAGTCTGGCAGGGGTGTTTATAACCTCTTTGGTGTTAGGAAATGTGATTGGTACCACTAAGTTCGTAACTATCTTTTCCTTTGTGATGCCGGAATGGTTACAGTCTATCACTCCGTCATTAGTTAGAGATGGGAGTTTGTATATCATGAGCATACCTGTTGGGTTATTGGCCTATCCATTTACCTTCCTGGTGACCGATTTGATCTCTGAGTTGTTTGGCAGAAAGAAAGCTCAATTAATTGTGTGGATTGGTTTTTTTCTAAATATGTATTTGCTTCTTTTGATGAGTGTTGGACACTGGTTTCCCAATACGTATGGAGTAAGTGGGGGTTTAAATCTTTTTGAGGGGGTTTATGATTTTGTGATTGCGAATACGGTTTCCAGTATGATTGCATATTTGATTGCTCAATCAGTTGATGTCCGTCTATTTCATTTCTGGAAGCGTGTTACGAAAGGAAGGTATTTATGGATTCGGAATAATGGGTCTACGATGTTTAGTCAGCTTGTTGACAGTACGTTAATATTGAGTATTCTCTATTTTTCCGGGAATTTGGGAGAAAATATAACAACGTTGGGGATGTTGGGGATTTTGATTATCAATTCGTATCTGTTCAAGTTCTTTTTTGCTCTCTTTGATACTCCTATTTTTTATTTAGCAGTATGGTATTTTAAGGATTATGATGAGGACCCTCAGGGTTATAAGCTGTTTGATGTGGATTAGGGGGAAGGAGAGGGGGTTCGTTGTGAATAATGTGTGCAAGGGTTGTGGATAACTTTCACAAAATAAACTCTTTTTTAGGTTGACTTTTGAGGGGTAGTACCCCTATATTTATTGTTCTGCCTTGGGAATTAAGTATGTAATTATTACATGTGAAATTAAGGCAGAAAGTTCTTTGAAGATACTGAGAAGATATAGACAGATTGTTTGAGTGAGTGAATGGATGGGCTTTTCCAAGGATATAATTAGTTATATACAATGGAGAGTTTGATCCTGGCTCAGGACGAACGCTGGCGG
>JAGXIS010000040.1 GCA_024635465.1 Bacteroidota bacterium
CATTCAGGGCTCCGGAATACTTGGGTTTTCTAGAGCCTTCTCATTTGCGGGAGCAAAAAGTCTTATTCTAAACCTATGGCCCGTAAGAGATCAGGCCTCTGCAGAATTAACTCCGCAATTTTATGATTATTTAAATCATGGTTATGATAAGGCTGAATCGATAAGAGAGGCTAAATTAAATTATATCAATCAGCGAGACAGCGATCCATTTTTATGGGGTTCATTTGTGTTATACGGGAACACAGCACCACTGATCGAAGAAGAACAAAACTACTTTATGATAGTATCTTTCACAATCCTGTCAATCTTAGGAATATTACTATTTCTGAGTTATTTCAGAAGATTCTTTTGAATTGATATAGTCCTGTAATTGTTTGGCAGGTCTGCTAAATGCACCGTCTAATCTGATCACTTCTTCAATATTCTCTAGAGCTTCTTCATTCTGATTGAGCCGCACTTGAGCATTAGCTAAATACCAGAGGCTTTTCTCTCTCTCCAGAGGCTCTAAATGATCCAAATTCGATATCTCTGTAAATATTGAAACCGATTCCTGATAAAGTCCCAAATTAAAATAGATCGACCCCTGCACAGTTTTTAGATCTAACTTCTCTGCTTCAGTTAACGCTTCAGAATCAATTGAATCAATTCTACTCAGTGACGAGTTCAGATCTCCCCTCACAGAGTGTGAAATAGCATATTGCAAATCACGGTCCAGATTATTGGGTTCTTCTCCGGATCTTTCGATCTCAAATTCAATCATTGTAATCGGTTCGAACGGACCCGCAATGTCTGACATTGTACTGACTCTAAAAAGCACAGCTAACCCAATCACAAGTAGAGAGGCTGCTACAAGATACTTACGGTATCCGGAAAGCACTCGTATATTCTTCTCTGCACCTTGGATCGGGTAAACTCCGGTTAATCTGTTTTCCGTAGTCTCTAGCTGGCCATCTCTCTTCATCTTTTTCAGAGTTGCAAGTGTTTGCATGTACTCTAAATCCTCAGGGCTGCCTAATAATTTTGCCCACAGTTCATCTGTTTCTGACTCACTTAGTTTACCATCCAGAAACAGTGTAATGCTATCTTTTAAAGTGTTATCGTTTTTCATTTTTGGAATCAGGTTATAGATAGATATTTTTCGAGCTCATAAATGGCGGTTAACAAATATGGCTTTGTGAAAGGTTTGCGTATGTATGCATTAACCATAGAATGCATGCAATCTTCACGGATGTTATTGTACTCATTGGTTGTTAGTGCAATAATGGGGATATCCCGGTATCGTGGATTGGAACGGATTTCCCTGCTGGTTTCAAATCCATTCATTCCATCACCCAGCTGAATATCAACAATTATTAAATCGTATGATTTTTTATTTAATTGAGTTAGAGCCTCCTCACCGGTTGAAACACTTTCGATATCATACTTATCTTTTAAATATAGATTTAAAAGTAAACTGATTTGTTGATTATCCTCTACATGAAGTAATCTCGGCTTATTCGGTGATCCATGGGATTTAAAGCTTCCATATCCGGAACCTGTTTTCTGATATACGAATCTATTCTCAACAACATCCTGTATATGAATAATTTTTTCGTAAAAGTACTCATTTGAAGCATACTTTTCAGTCTTCAAACCCGGAAAAAATACACATTGTTTCATTATTATCGTCTTTCTATTGCTATGTAATGATGGAAAACTCTCCACTCTTTCAAATAGGATGCTCGAACGATCTATTTGTTACAAAAAAATAATATTAAAGTTATCTTTAGAATAGAAACTGTCTCAATTGTACATTATAGGCATTTTTATCTGAGATGATTTTGAAGGGGAACGAACTCGATGCTATTGATTCTAATTATATTAGTTCAATTCATAACTGCACTCTTCATCGTAAAGCCCGGCCTCGTACTGAGCCTTTTCTCCATGATCGTCTTTTTAATGGGTATCCTGATCTTTTTTGTTCTCACAAAACGTAGAGATAATTCGCCTAAACCCGACTCTTGAAAGGTAGTCCAAATTTTTTGGATTAAACTCCTTAAACCAAAGATTGGAGCATATAAATTGAAATTGAGAAGAGTAAAATAGCAAACAAGATATTCGTAATCTTAATGGAGATGTATTTTCCCACTTTTACTCCTAAGAACCCTCCAATAAAGGCCCCTGAAAGAAGAGGTAAAGCCGTTCCAAAATCTACATATCCCAATGTGTATTGAGTGGCACCCACCGGATAACCTCCAAAAATTGCATATTGTAACCAACCGGATAATGAGATAAATACAATTGCCAGTGATGAAATACTGACCGATTTCGACAGATTTAATTTAAAAACAAGATTCAATGACGGTACCATCACTACTCCTCCTCCAATTCCGGCTAGTGAAGCCATAAAACCCCCTGCGAATCCAGTGCCTGACGATTCCCAAAACGCCAAATCACGATCTAACTCGGCTTTATGATCAGTTTTCTTGCTTTTTCGAAGAAATAAAAAAGATACCATTATTAAAAGAAGTGCAAACATGAATACAAAAACCTCATCTGTAAACCACTCAGACATTACAATCTGCTTGCCAAAAAATATTCCAATGGATCCGATTAACCCAACAAGGATGCCCTCTTTTAAATAGATATTTTTTTCATTTCGCTGTTGAATCGAACTGCTTACTGAGGCTAAAAATGTACATAATAGAGAAGTTGCAATCGCCCAAACAGCCGGTTCCTCAATACCCAATGACGTGAAAAGATAGAACAGAACTGGTGTAAACAATATTCCACCTCCTACACCAAATAATCCCGCAATCGTTCCTGTAAAAATCCCCCCTATTATCAGTAATAATATGACCATTTTAAATACACTCTGAAAAAATCAAATCTTTGATCACTTTTTATTTACGTTAACATGGATTCCACTATTATTAAGTGAAATTACTGAATTTTTAGCACAGATCATGGGTTATATATTTAATTAATAGACTTTAGTCACATTCCCACTTGATCTATTTAGCTTAACAATTTTCAGTTTTCCTCAAAAGTTTACGACCTTCTCTATATGAGTGAAAAGTTTATCATATATCCTGAAAGTGCCGCAGAAAAAATTGGTTTTGAACAAATACGGAAGATCTGTGCAAACAAAGCTTTCACTCCCTACGGTTATGAAAAGATTTCTACACTGGAACCATCCGGTGACCTCGTTGAGGTAGATAAATGGCTGAAGCAATCCGCTGAATGGATCAAGTTATTAGAAAGCTCTTCTACCCATCCCCTGTCAAATCTGGAGGATATCCGGGGAATTTTAAAACTGGTCAGAATTGAAGGAAACTCAATCCCCTTAGACAATTTTGTGGTCATTCTACAGAATGCCCGACTTGCCAGAATGATAATTGATTTTTTTAATCGACTTGAACTTCCCTTACACACTTTAAAAACCATTGTGAGTCGTCTATCTAATTTAAAATCTCTTGAAGAAATTATTAGTAGAACAGTCGATGACAAAGGTGAGTTGAAAGATGATGCCAGCCCTCAATTAAAACAGATTCGAAACAGATTAAACAGAGAGCATAATAAGCTGAGGACTACGATTCAGAGAGTTATGAGGAAAATCTCCAAGGATGGAATGACCTCTGACGAAGGGGCAACCATTCGTAACGGCCGTATGGTCATTCCTGTTCTCGCTGAATTTAAACGAAAAATTGATGGGTTTATTCATGATGTGTCATCAACAGGGCAAACTGTATATTTTGAACCGATTGAGGCTCTTCAAATCAACAATGAGATCAGACAACTCGAAGCGGAAGAGCAGAGGGAAATCGATCGAATTATCCGTGAATTGACTACACAAGTCCGGAAGTTTGCTGATTTACTCTACTCAAATATTGAACCCATTGCACAATTGGATTCAATTAATTGCAGAGTACAACTTGGGTCCGATTTTACCGGCTCTATTCCAGTTCTGGATAACAATTTTAATTTGAAATTGATCCATGCCAGAAATCCAAATCTGTTGATCAAACAAAACGAGTCCGAACCTGTAGTTCCTCTCGATATTGAATTACATCATGATGAATTGGGTTTGGTGATCACCGGGCCCAATGCAGGTGGAAAATCAGTTGCAATGAAAACCGTTGGAGTACTGCAGTTGATGTTCCAGTCCGGATATCCAATACCTGTTGATCCTGACTCCACATTGCCAATCTTAAGCGGATTGTACGTTGATATGGGTGATGAACAATCTATTGAAAATGATCTTAGTACATTTTCATCCAGATTAAAATGGATGCGTCACTCTTTGAATCAACTCAAACCACGCGCACTGGTCTTAATTGATGAAGCCGGTTCCGGTACCGACCCTGAAGAAGGTGGTGCTCTTTTCCAATCTTTTGTTGAGAAAATCATCAAATTAAACTCGCGAGTCATTGTCACTACTCACCACGGTTCTTTAAAAGTGTTTGCACATGAAAGTGATCATGTCGTAAATGGAGCGATGGAGTTTAATCAAAAACATTTAACACCCACTTATCGATTTAAGAAAGGAATTCCGGGAAGTAGCTATGCCTTTGAAATTGCTGATCGAATGAATCTTCCAGCTGATTTAATGAACAGGGCCAGAGATTTATTAGGCGATAAACGGGATCGTATGGGGGATCTTCTAATTACACTCGAAAAAAGTGTTCAAAAATCTGAAGAAGTGGTTAAAGAGTATGAATCTAAATTGAGCAAACTTGAAAATCGCGAAAAAACACTGAATGATCAGTCTGAAAATTATGAAAGAAAAAAGAATAAAATTTTAGAAAGAGCATATAAAGATGCTGAAGAAATAATGCTGACCGCAAATCGACGCATAGAAGAAGCTGTTGAAAAGGTGGTAAATGAAGGCCGGGAAAATAAGGAGAGCATTAAAGAGGCTCGTGGTGACATCAATCAAACGAAAAGTGAAATTGTCGATGAACGTGAAAATCTTGAACATATAAATCGGTTGAAAGAAATTGCCGCCGGAGAAAAACCGGTTGTCGGTGATTATGTGCTGGTTGGAGATAGTGATATTCCGGGTGAGTTAATTGAACTTGCCGGTCAAAGAGCTACCATTTCAATGAATGGAATGAGGGTAAAATCCACTCTGGGCAAACTCACAAAAACAGTTCCTCCCAAAAAGAAGAAGAAAACAGATCATGCTTACTCGTTTAGAGTTTCTAAGGGTGTTGATTTATCAGTGAAACCATCTCTCGATTTAAGAGGTAAACGGGGCGAGGATGCAATTGCTGAACTGACAACTTACATGGATAAAGCAATTGCAAGTGGATATCATCAAGTAGAAATCATTCATGGAAAAGGTGAAGGCATCCTTCATCAATTGGTACACAACTATCTAAAAGAGAGAGATGAGGTGAAATCTTTTGAAATTGCTCCCTGGGATAGCGGCGGAACCGGGTGTACCATCGTGAGCTTATAAAGGTTAATTTGAAGAATCAATTTTAACAGTAATTTCAAATAGTGATATCGGTATGAGATCTTTATTCATTCTTATAATTTTTTTTTTATTAACAGCCTGTTCAAACGAGGAATCCATGAAACAATTTGATCTACAGGGGCATCGGGGAGCTCGCGGACTCCTGCCAGAAAATACAATCCCGGGTTTTTTACTTGCAGTTGACCTGGGTGTCAATACATTAGAATTTGATCTCGTTGTGACTAAAGATCAGAAATTACTGGTTTCACATGAACCTTATTTTAATCACAATATTAGCTCTAAACCTAATGGATCTCCGGTAACTGAACAGGAACAGATGAGTTTTAATATCTTTGAGATGACATTTGAAGAGACCCAACAATTTGATGTTGGGAAAAGAGGTCATGTTCTCTTTCCTAATCAAAAAGCTATGGAAGTGAAAAAACCACTACTGACCGATGCCATCAGAACCGTTGAAACCTATACTGCAGAAAACAATCTCCCTCCGGTTGCCTACAACATTGAAACAAAAAGTAATCCGGAGCAATATGGCATCATGGTTCCTTATCCTGAAACATTTGCTCAATTACTTTATCAGGAGCTGAGCATTCTAGACGAGGATTATGACCTATTTGACAGAATTATCATTCAATCATTCGATCCTGCAACACTTAAAGAGTTCAGAAAACTCGATCCTGATATTAAACTTGCTATGCTGGTTGCTGATGACAGATCAATAGATTCATATCTAACTACTTTGGGTTTTGTTCCGGAAATTTGGAGTCCAAATTTTAGGTTGTTAACAGCTGATTTCATTACTGAAGCGCATAATCATGGAATGAAAGTAATTCCATGGACAGTCAACACCGTTGATGAGATGCGGAATCAGCTTGAAATGGGAGTAGACGGTATCATCACAGACTACCCGGATAGCGCCGCAGTACTTCGATAACCAAGTAAGATAAGGATATTGACATACTACCCTGCCTGATATCAGGCAAAGTCGTCAACTATCAAACTCACGGATGTGTTGGAGTTACCTATATCAATACCAACCGGTTCTCCATCGGCGTCACCACGATTATTTTTTGCATGCAATGCGTAACCCTGACTTGCAATTTTGTGTGGCTCATCCGGTACCTCTAGATTTAAGATGCCTTCAAATTCTTCTTTAAAAAGGTTAACCAATTCGGTATAATGTGCTCCACCACCCACTAAAACTAGATTACTGACACGGTTAAAGTCTTCATCTGTCCAGGTATTTCTGATTGTTGGAGAGATTACATCTTTGTAGTACTGAGTTAATACTTTTTTCCGCAGTTCTGAAAGATCAACCCGCTTACGGTTAGCAATGATAGAACCCATACGAAATGATTCATCAAATTGATGCTCTGTTCGTAATCCAAGATAGTGAGTAGCAGACAACTCTTTCATGGCTGCATCTAAAGCAAATCTAAGTCCATTACCGCTATTGAAAGATCTTTGCACGATACCATTATCAGTACTTAAACCAATTTCTAATGTACCGTATCCCAAACTTACAATAAACATACCTCCACGCATGCTCATGATATTCTGTCTTACGGCGATGATTGAAGCGATCAATTCAGGAATAATTTCAACTTTTGCCACGCGAATTTCAGATGTACGGTAATCATATCCACCAAAAGGTCTCTCATCCTGTTTAATTGAATCAACCCCTGAGATGAATCCTGCAGCAGCTTCCTTAAAAACTTGATATGTTGAATATGGAAATCCGGCTGTAACATTGAGAGCTCTTCCATTGGCCATCCGACTCGATATGGATAGTGCTGTTTTTACAAGAATCTGATAATCAATTTCATCAGGAGCGCAATTAATTGCCTTATGAGGGGAACTTCCCTCCACCAGCGCAAGATTGCCTACTAAATAATCCTGTTCATTATGTTGGATTTTTAATCCATCGAGCCGATTCGTAGTAACATTAGTAAGTAGAGAGTTGCTACTTTCAATTACACTTGGAAAAGTATGTGTGTCGAATTTCATTGAAGATCCTGCTTGGTTTGAAATTGATTAGAGTATTGAATATAAAATATTTCGGTAAAAAGGCAATTCCATCAAATATGGGACTATTTTTATTTATCTGCAAACAATTGTGCTACACTTATTCAACAATAGATTCAGAATTAAGTATCACAATAACAGGTAGCCTCCTGATTAAAGTAAATTTAAAAAACATATCCGGTTCCAAAATAGAACCGAAATGACTCATTTGAAAACCCTAAATCACTCCTTAAGATTAAATCAGGGTGGAAAAGTGTAAAAGCGAAGCCAACTCCAATACTATGCTTCCATTCATCAAAAAACGCATTTGAATCAAAATCACTGTATACCCTTCCTGTATCCCAAAAAAGATGTGAACCAATTTTAACTTGATCATCCAGGACTGAAAATAACCATGTTCGAATTTCAGCCATGCTTAAAATAGAACTCTCTCCCCTAAATCTGTTCAAATAAAATCCCCTTAGCCCCTCTTCATTACCGATGATAGGCATTGCCCAAAAAGGGGCATCACCAAATATTTGATCATATTTTACCCTATACGCAAAAACAACATCAGGTAAAATTGTTTTATACTGTCTCAAATCAACTGTTATTTCAGAATAGGAAAAATCCAGTCCAAAAAGTGAAGGGGCTACATTAAACCCGGCTTCATATTGAATACCTCTGGTTGGAGAAAATTCATCATCTCTACTATCTATAAAGGCCCCAATTCCAATTTTCCCAATAGAACTCGTTTGAAATCCCGGTGGTTCATCATTTGAAAAGAGTGACTCATCGCCCCTGTTGATGCTGTTTACCCTCCAAAAAGTTGTGGTTGCAAATAGGTCTATTTTCCCATACTCTGAAAATTCACCAACTTTTTTTCTGGCGATATATTTTAGATATAATTCTCGATTCTCATAGAAATAAAACCCTTCATCAAAAAGCTTTTTTGAAAAATCGGTCTCATTTCCAATCCCGAAATATTGTCCCTGTGTAATTCTTTGACCTAGAAATTCAAATCTACTTCTCAGATTCAATCCAAAAGTCTTTGTTCTCTCATACTCGATCTGTGATACAAAATATCCTTTAGTTGAAACTGTAATATCCGTTTTTAAATTACTTAGAAAAGGTTCTACACCAACACCGTAGTTTATTCTTTGGAGAAACCCGCCACCATATAGACCCCAATCGGAACTGTAACCTGCTATGGGTAAAATCGAATAAAAGCTGCCCACTCTGTCGGCACTTACGGGTTCTCTGTCTGACTCCTCACTTCCTGAATCATTTTGAGAGTATACATCGTAGGTATAAAACAGTAGAACCAGAACAGAACAAATGATCTTCTTCAGCATTTACAACAACCCTTCATTTTTTAACATCTCTATCGTTTCAACTGCATGCCTTAAATGGGGAATAACTATGCTGCCACCTACCACCAATGCCACATTCAAAGCATCGATGATCTCTTCTTTTGTTGAACCGGTTTTTGCACACTGTTCAAGATGATAGTCTATACAATCATTACATCTCAACACTGCTGATGCTACCAACCCTAATAGTTCTTTGGTTTTAGAGTTTAATGCCCCATCCTTATAGGTATTGCTATCTAAATTGAAAAAGCGTTTTATTCCCAGGTGATCCAGATCTAAAACCTTTTTATTCTTTTTTTCCCTTTCTTGACGAAATTTCTCAAGTCGGTTCAACTCTGAATTCATAATTTACACTTGGATGATGGTTTAAATTTTATATTCGAATTTTGAGTTTTGTAAGATAACTATTCTTTATCTGAAATTACTTAATCGGATTTCAGGTGTTTGACTTAGAAACAATTAGTGATTAAATTGATCGGTAAGTGAGTCAGCCAGTTTCAATCCATTTTTTATACAATCCGGAACTGAAATGCCATTTCTGAAATTACCTGCCATTGTGAGTCCGAGAAATTCATCCTCAAACTTTTCAAATAGATTTAATGTATTATCATAATTCAAATGATAAGCAGGTATCGATTTTGGCCAGTATACATGATCCATAAATTGATAACCACCGCGCAATCCTATTAACTCTTTTAACTCCTCTTCCACTATTGTGACTAATTTATTGGTATCCAATTCTGCCAATTTGGGCTCCCTTCCGCCACCTACAAAAACAGTCAGTAGATGACTCTCTTTGGGGGAGCGTCCCTCAAAAAGAGTTGAAGAGAATAACGCCCCTAAAACAGATCTATTTTCAACTTCAGGTACCAAAAATCCAAACCCATCAAGCGAGTGTTGGATGTCCTCTTTTTTATATCCCAGATGCAAAACAGAGAGTTTAGGATAATCAACTTCATTTTCGAATGTATAGCCATTTTTTGTTAATGAATTGAAAATTTCGCCAACCTGGTAAAGCGGTACATTGATAATTATATGATTGAAAGGTCCAAACGTATTATTATTGCTTGATAAGTACCATAACTCTTCTCTCTTTTCAAGTGCAGTTACCTTATGGGCATAGTGAACAACGTCCAATGCTGAGGCCAATTTTAATGGAAGAGTTTGAAGACCCTTTTTAAAAGAGACCAACGATCGATCCATTTTCTCATGACTACTTTTTTTCCTTGAAGCGGCAATGGCTCCCCAAATCAATGAACCATAGTTCTCCTCTAATTGTGCCATCTTGGGAAAAACATGTCTGAGACTTAAATTCTCCGGTCGGTTTGCAAATATACCTGCTACAAATGGGTTCACTGCATAATCCAAAATCTCTCTTCCAAATCTTCTCTCGATAAATTCAGCTATGCTTTGATCTCTATTTGGATTAGCACTTAGAAAGGGTTCTTTCAATATCCGGAATTTACTTTTGATGGTTAACAACGGTGAACGAACTGCTTCCAACATCGATTGAGGCATGGATAGCAACTCTCCATTTTTAACTATGAATCGCTTGGACGCCTCACGATTTGCAACAATCATATCATCATTCAATCCAAGTTCCGTAAATAAATCAGCCACTGTCTTATCTCTAATCAACAGTGTGTTTGGACCGTATTCGGTAAGCCACTCTCCATTTTGAACTGTTTTAATCGCTCCTCCGGGTTCACTGTTCTTCTCAAAAACGGAAACCTCAAACCCATTTTTTTTTAAAGAGTACGCAGTTGTTAATCCGGTAATTCCTGATCCAACCACAGCTATCTTCTTGTTGCTCATATTTTTAATCGCTTTTCAGACTATCTTTATTAGAATTTTATTTATTTAGAATCTATCTAAATAGACCTTGACATCTTTTGCGTACCCTCTTAAATTAGACTCAATCTAAATAAAGGGACCAACTAATATTCTTTCTAATATAATGAAGATTCAACTAGCTAAAATCTTACTTTTTTCTGTTTCTGTTTTCCTGTTTCTTGCTCAACCGGTAATCTCTCAAACGTCACAGTCGACAAAACCGGACTCGACGAATAAAGTTCAAAAGGTATGGATGGATCGAATTATGGTTGTTGGTGTACCTGTTTGGATGACTCAAATCCCAGGTGCTGCCAGTTATATTTCAAGTGAGCAGATGCAAGAACAAAATTACTCAGATATAAATCGTGTCTTACGATCAGTTAGCGGTATCAATATTCAGGAGGAAGATGGATTCGGCCTTCGCCCAAATATTGGATTACGGGGTGCAGGTGTGGAACGGAGTTCAAAAATCAATATCATGGAAGATGGTATTCTAGTTGCTCCGGCTCCATATTCAGCACCGGCGGCTTATTACTTCCCTAATGTAAGCCGTATGAATTCTGTTGAAGTCCGGAAAGGTTCTTCACAGATCAAATATGGACCAAATACAACAGGTGGAGCGATTAATTTAATATCGACTCCTATTCCAAGTGAATTTTCAGGTAGAACTGAGTTTGGATTAGGTGAACGAAATGCCAATAAATTTTATGCTTCCATTGGTAATTCAACCACAAACTTTGGATATATGATTGAAGGTCTGCATATGACCAATGATGGATTTAAAGTTCTCGACAATAAAGAGAACACAGGCTATAAAATCAATGATATTCTTGGTAAAATTATGTTCAGAACGAACCCTGACGCGTCAGTTTATCATCGTATTGAGATAAAAATGGGTTATAATGACCAGGTATCAGACGAAACCTATCTTGGTCTCACCAGAGAAGATTACAATAATACACCACTACGCAGATATGCCGGCTCACAGGTTGATCAAATGAATACTGAACATTTTCAGATCATGGCAAGACACCTCGCCTATTTTAATGACATGTTTAATCTGTCTACTACTATTTATCGAAACGACTTTGCAAGAAATTGGTACAAATTACAGTCTGTTAATGGCCGGTCTATTTCAAATGTATTGAGTAATCCGTCTGAAAATGAAACCGCTGTCAACTATTTACGAGGTGGCAACAGTCTGGATAACGCGCTATCGGTACGCTCAAATAATAGAGAGTACTATTCGCAGGGAATTGAATCAATCGCCGGTTTAAATTTTGACCTGAATAGAACTGAACATAATGTCCAGATTGGAGTTCGTGTGCATCAAGATGAGGAAGATCGATTTCAGTTAGAAGATCAATATTCAATGCAGAATGGCACTATGATCCTTACCACTCCCGGTATTCCGGGAACACAGGCCAATAGAGTGGGATCTGCAACAGCACTATCTTTTTATATTCAGGATGAAATTACCCTTGAAAATTTCACCCTCACACCCGGTGTACGCATTGAAAATATCTGGTTCAATAACAAAAACTTTGGAAGCAGTGATCTAAATCGTTCCGGTTCCAATTTGAATGAGAATGATTACACTATTAATGAAATTGTACCGGGAGTTGGTTTTACATACAGACTCAACAGTGAGTTAACACTTATATCCGGTATTCATAAAGGCTTCTCTCCCCCAAGTCCCGGTTCATCAAGTGAAACCCGATCAGAACAGAGTGTGAATTATGAACTTGGATTCCGATTTTCAAATGACAGAGTCCAAACCGAGGTAATTAGCTTCTATAATGACTACAGCAACCTACTTGGATCAGATCTCGCAGCCGGTGGTGGCAGTGGCACAACTGCTCAGTTTAATGCCGGTGAAGTAAGAGTTTTAGGTCTGGAAGTAAGTAGCACATTGGATTTTGCAGATTTCCTACAGTTTAGCGAGGTGGCACTGCCATTTCGTGCAAATTATACTTACACAAATGCCACTTTCCAATCAGACTTTAACAGCGATTTTGGTCCATGGGGTGATGTTAATATCGGTGATGAAATACCATTTATTCCCACACATCAGTTCAACAGCTCTATCGGATTGGGTTATAAAGCCGTAGCAATTAACATTAATATGATGTATTCACCCATGATGAGAACAGTAGCCGGAAGTGGAACTATAGACCCGAATTTTGCTACTGACAGCCATTTTATAACCGATATCAGTACAGACTATCAACTCTTTACAGATGTAAATCTCTTTTTGAACGTCAGAAATTTGTTCGATAACAGATATGTAGTTTCAGATAGGCCGGCCGGATTGCGACCCGGTCTTCCGAGAACAGTAATGGGCGGGTTAAGAGTGACTTTCTAATCTTTAGTTCTTACTTTAACGGATGAAGAATCAAAAGTTTGAACGAACTCTTCATCCGGTTCATCAATCTATTTTAATCAGGAGAATAGATGTAATGACCCATTAAATTTGTAATAAATCTCAAATTAAATGGGTCTGTTTGATGTAAACTTTTATATAAAGATTTGAGTCATTAATGAATATTTCAGTTTTGGGTTGTGGATGGTTAGGCTTCCCTTTAGCCCAAAGATTCTTAAAATCAGGCCATAATATTAAAGGGTCTACAACAACTGAAAATAAAATATCTCTTCTCAATCAAAATGGAATCGATAGCTACTTACTCGAATTTCCAAAATCACTGAATCACGAAAATCTTGAACAGTTTCTAAGCAGTGATATTTTATTTTTGAATATCCCACCCAGAGGTGTTAAAAATAAAACAGATATTAACTATCAAGAAACTATTCACACTATAACCCAAAAAGCAACTGCACAAAATATCAAATGGATTATTTTCGTGAGTTCTACATCAGTTTACAATGATAAGGCAGGATTTGTCACGGAAGATGATACTGATATTCACACAGCATCACTACCAAATGGAAAACTACTGCTGGAAAGTGAAAATATTGTTCAAAACTCAGGAAAAGACTTCACAATATTGAGAATTGGAGGACTCTATGGATATGGACGTCATCCAATTCACTACTTGAGCGGCAAAAAAAATCTCGATGGTGCGGCAAAACCGGTAAATCTAATCCATCAGGTTGATTGCCTGAACATCATCAGTGAAATAGTAGATCAAGAGAAACGAAATACTGTTTATAACATGGTGTCTGATGGCCATCCGCCGAGAAAGGAATTCTATAAATCAGCAGCCAGGTATTACAAACTGGATTCACCAAAATTTAAACGGGATACCGATTCCAATTATAAAGTGGTATCCAATGAAAAGGTAAAACAGGATCTCAATTATACCTTCTCATATCCGAATCCTATGGATCATACACCGTAGAGTTTGATGGAAACCCATGATGTAAATATCTCCTCTCTGATTAGTCTGCAACTTCGTTTAGAATAACCCATTGGATTTCAATATCCCTATCGTGAGTTTCTGAACTCATCAAAAGATTGGCTTAGAAAAGCGTCACTACCAATATAATTGAGTAGATTTGAGAAAACATCGGCATCCAAATATCCCGGCTGAACACCAATTATGGCGCCTTCATCATTCATAAAGAAGGTCGTTGGGACATTTTCGTTTTCCAATGCTCTCGCAAATTGAGCCTCTGTAAAATCACTGCCCTTATACCTCACCATATTATTGGATTCTACATTAATCTTAACCCATAAGTAGTGATCCGAAATTGCACGTAACACATCATCATTGGTATATACTTCTGAATGCATTCGTTGACAAAAAGGACACCAGGATGCATAAACATCAATCAATATCTTTTTATCCTCTTTTGAGGCACGGGTTAATGCATCTTCCAGCGTAACAGGTTTGATCTCAACATTTTGTGCAACCAGATAAGCCGGAGATAATAATACTGAGGCGATCAAAATAATTATTGATCTACTTTTAAAAATATTCATATTGTAAAATTAGACGGTTCCAATTACTTCTTTTTAACTACAATAATCGTCATATCATCATATTGATCCGTTCCATTGACAAACTCAGCCAAATGTTCTTCAATTTTTTCAACCATCTGCTGTGATGGCAAATCATGATATCTTTTTACCAATTCGTAAAGCCTCTCTTCACCAAATAATTCGTGTTCCCTATTAACGGCTTCAACCATACCATCTGTATAAAATATTAAAATATCACCTTCCTCCATTTTCACAGACTGCTCAGAAATGTGACTACTGAACTTAGACATATCAGCCATACCAATTGCAATCCCTTCAGGTTGATAAATATTTAATTTTTGCTCTTTTTTATTAAAATAAAGCAATGGATTGTGACCGGCTCTTGAAAATCTAAATATACTTTTCTCTTCATCAAATATTCCAAACATAAGAGAAATGAATGTTCCTTTCGCAGCATTCTTTCGGAACATTTTGTTTGTTCTGCTCAGCACTTCCACAGAGGATGTATAATCATTGCAAAGAGCATATAGAACCCCTTTTGTGAAAGTCATGTAAAACGCTGCCTGAATACCTTTACCGCTCACATCACCAATGGTAATGGCCAATTTTTTATCATCCAGCTCTATAAAATCATAGTAATCACCTCCGGTTTCAAATGCCGGTTTACATATAGCAAAAACATCAAGTCCCGGCACGTTTGGTGTTTTAAGTGGTAAAAAGGATTGCTGTACTTTCCGGGCAATTTGCAACTCTTGCTTGATCCGGTTCTCACTGGCTAACTCCTGAATATAATCCGGCACAAATTGAGGGATATCACGCGCAGTTCTGTGGCTGACAATACTGGTTCCCCCATAGATAAACCCTAACAAAATGATTGAAATAAATATGATGAAATCAAGTGAATCCGGGGAGTAACCTAATAGCCATCCCGATGCAGTCCCAAGTAATCCCATGAATACAAACAATCCGATAAAAGTTGCCAAAAAATCTTCTTTCCAATACACAAATCCAATGATCACCCCTGTGACAATTGATGTCACAGATTTTGCTCCCCAACCGCCTATACTTAAAAAGTGTGGATCAGCAATTACATAAATTAATGCCGTTACAGAAATGATTATCCAGCTTCTTTTGGTGTTTGAGCTTAACTTTCCAATTAAAATCAGGAATATGACTTGCGCAGCTAAAAAGATGAAAATAAAGTTACCCAGACTGGAAAAAATAAATGATAGATATATATTATCAGCGCTAAAAACTGCATCTATCGAAGTATATGATCCCGGTATAAGAGTTAATGTGATAGCAGTGGCAAAACTTAAAATAAACCCCCAACTTATCCCCCTAATAATACTCAACCCAAGAGGTATATTAATTAGATAACCGGAACGCATTGAATCAATCGTACGTAATTTTTCGGGCCAGTTTTGACGAGCTATTGAATCGGAAATAGCTGTTACGGCGAAAAAACCTATCGAAGAAATCGCAGCCATAAAACCGGCTCCAAATAAAATCTGTGCAAAGAAAGTCAAAGAGAGATCTTCAAATGAGTGTATTTGCATATGCAACTCCCTTGAAACAAAAAGTGCCGGTATGATAAATCCACCAATAACGGCAACTAGAATAGATGCTTTCAAATCAACCAGTCTTAATCGAAAGCGGATAAACAGTAGTATCACAATCCAGAAAAAGATTATGGCTATCAAAAAACCACGTAATCCGGATATAATGGACATGATATTATTTCCATTATTAGATACAAACTCATAATTGTAAGTCAGTGAGAGCAAACTACCGCCGGGCAATAAATCTATGACAATATTTACGGGGATCCAGAACTCAGAATCCGCAGATTTATATGTTACACGGGCGGCATTGATATCAGAAATAGAGATGATTTCAATACTCTCCATGTTGAAATTCATCTCGGGCCAGCCGGAAAGCGTAAGGTAGTAATTTGCCATTCTTTCAGCTACAGCCCTATTCACCAACTGAGCCTCTCCTCTACTCAACTGATCTGAATCGAATGGTAGTTCACTATTTCCCAGAAATGAAAAACGGAAATATTCTTCCGGATTGCCCGACTCTGTACTAATAAATTCCGGAATTTCTTCAACATTAAATCCATATTGGAGAACTTCAGGGTGTATATATCTCTCCGGTATAACAACTCTTGGATTATAGAAACCAATTAAATCTCCCGACTCCGAGAGCCGAACCGTAATCTTTTCTGTAGTCGTGGTTGAAAAACTACCCTGTGTGGACTCCGGTTCAATCTTATTAATCAGAAAATCTGATCGCCAATAAAAAACAGGATTCATTGTTTTGTACAACTGATTAGAATAAAATTCTTTAAAAGATCTACTGTTTTGCAGTGTATCAAGTAGAGTAGAATTTAAATCAAATATTGTATACGGCTGATCCTGAAACTCATACCCATTTCTTTGCAACCACTGAATGGAGTTGCTTTCTATTGATTCAGTTGCATAACTATTATCAGCAGAAGAAAGCGGATGATAATCAGCATAGAACCAGAAAAAGAGCATTAGTGCAATAGAGCCTACTATTACGAGCGATAAATCCTGTTTTGCTGAATCACTTCTTGGGATCAATGATAGAATGGTTTATTTGTAAATGTTATAATCTATGGAATTTACAGCGAAAAAAAGACAAATATGTTTCAAATTAGTTTCAGAAACTCTTTATTTCTATAGATCTTTAATATCTTGATTAAAAAATATTCAGTTTCATCATGTGCCTGATTGTATTTGCATATAAATATCATCCTCAATACCCATTTATTTTAGCAGGTAACAGAGATGAATTTCATCGGAGACCTACTCAAAAACTACACGTTTGGGATGGAAATCCTGAAATATTAGCTGGAAAAGACCTGGAAGCAGGTGGTACATGGTTAGGTATTAATCAACGCGGTAAATTTGCTGCACTAACAAACCATCGCGATCTGAGTAATATAAAGAAAAATGCCCCATCCAGAGGATTCATAGTGACTGAAATTCTGAAATCTGATCTTTCACCCTCGGAGCAGCTTTCTGATATGGCTCCCGATTTTTCAAATTACAATGGTTTTAACCTGATTGCAGGCACATTGGATGACCTCTATTATTGTTCCAATCATGAAACTTCTTTCCAAAAAATCAAACCGGGTCTCTATGGGATTAGTAATGCATCTCTGAATACCCCATGGCCAAAAACAAACAGAGCCCTCGAAAACTTTTCAACAGCTCTAAATAATGACCAACCGGATGCTAACGATATTTTTGATCTACTTTGTGATACGAATAGATTTCCCGAAAATATGTTACCGAAAACCGGACTCTCACCCGAAATGGAAAAAGCGGTATCATCCGTTTTTATCTTAACAGATGATTATGGCACCCGGTCATCTGCACTCTTGATGGTTGATAATAAGGGTAAGGTCAAATTTACTGAAAAAACGTATTCACCGGGAACTACAGAAGTCACAAACTCCGAAGACTTCCTTTTAGAACTAAAAGAGGAGAAATTTCAA
>JAGXIS010000041.1 GCA_024635465.1 Bacteroidota bacterium
GCGTTATATCGCAGCTACATCGATGCTGGCACAGACCACATTAAGAAGTGTTTTGGGACAGTTTGAACTGGATGAGTTACTTGCAGACCGGGAAAAGATCAATAAACAGATTCAAAATATTATCGATAGACAGACGGATCCATGGGGCATTAAGGTAGTATCCGTTGAGGTAAAAGATGTGATCTTACCGGAATCCATGAAACGTGCTATGGCGCGACAGGCTGAAAGTGAGCGGGACAGACGTGCAAAAATCATTAATGCACAAGGTGAATTTGAAGCGGCTACAAAATTGGTTCAAGCCGGTGAGATGATTGAAAAAACACCGACAGCACTGCAACTGCGATACTTGCAGACGATGGTCGAAATAAGCAGCGAAAACTCTACATTCACATTTATCCCTCTACCGCTTGATTTTATGGACTCATTTAGACCCGTAGATAAGAAATAGGCAGTGGGTTAATTATAAAGAAACCCGGCATTTAGTTAGTGTTGGGTTTTTTATTTTAGTGAGACGTGAGACGTGAGACATTCTCACTATTGCGTCATCCTGAATTTATTTCAGGATCTCGCTAATGCTTAAAAAAATGAGCACAATTTGGAATATCTGTTAGATGCCTTGAGTCCAATAACAATATTGAGGTTATAAGGTGCATAGAATCGGGATACAAGGAGGCTTAACTACAGTGACTCATCGTTAAAGTTCATTTCAACATTTATAAACTAAAAACTAAAAAAACCACTTCCTCCAATGAAATATTTAATAGCCGTTTTACTGACTGTATCTATAATTTTTTCCGGATGCAGTGAACAGGAACAACCTCAGGCTGAATGGGCACTTGCAATTCATGGTGGAGCGGGAACCATTTCAAGAGATATGCCCGACTCATTGAAACAGCAGTATTATGATGGCTTGAGAGAAGCGTTAAGAATCGGTGAGATTGTACTGCGTGATGGAGGGTCGGCACTGGATGCGGTTGAACTGGTTGTTAATAGTCTTGAAAATAATCCTCTTTTTAATGCAGGGAAGGGTGCCGTTTTTACTATAGACGGGAAACATGAGTTGGATGCCGCTATTATGGATGGCAGTACCCTTGCTGCCGGCGCTTTAACCGGCCTGACTACTGTGAAGAACCCAATATCACTGGCCAGAATCGTGATGGAGGATTCACCTCACATATTCTTTTCGGGAGTCGGTGCAGAACAGTTTGCAGACGGGACGGATCTGGAACGCGTCGAGAATGAATACTTTTTTACTGAAGTCCGTCACAGACAATGGCAGAGATCACAAAACGATGATGCAACCAACCTGGAACCGATGGATGAGTGGGTGGAAGGGGATAAATATGGCACTGTGGGCGCTGTAGCTTTAGATATGGATGGAAAACTGGCTGCAGCCACATCAACCGGCGGCATGACCAACAAGCAATTCGGTCGTGTGGGTGATGTGCCCATCATCGGATCGGGAACCTTTGCGAATCATATGGCTGCAATATCAGCCACAGGCTGGGGGGAACAGATCATGCGAAATGTGTCGGCAAATACCATTGCCAACTATATGGAATTTGGAGAGACTTCATTGGAGAATGCAATGAACTTTGTTTTGACAGAAAGACTGAACCCGGGAGACGGCGGTTTTATCGCTGTGGATAAAGATGGAAATATCTCGATGCAGATGAACAGCCAGGGAATGTATCGTGGATCCATAAATTCCTTAGGTGAAAGAGTAGTCATGATTTGGGAAGAGGAATAGATGGTACAAATTGAAAAGATTCATTTGGTGCACTTAAAATTTTCTGAATATAAACAAGTTCAGGAGTTGATGAGTGCTTGCTACCCAAATATTGAAGATCCAACCTGGAACAAAGCTCAGATCCAAAAACTGACAAAGATATTTCCGGATGGTCAAATTGTTATAAAAGTCGATGACAAAATTGTAGCTTGCGCACTCTCAATTATCATTGATTATAAACTATTTGAAAATAAACATACCTATCTGGATATAACCGGAAACGATACATTTAATACCCATAAACCGGATGGCGATACTCTATATGGGTTAGATATGATCGTTCACCCTAAATACAGAGGATTGCGCCTGGGCAGAAGACTCTATGATTATCGAAAGGATCTTTGTGAAGAGCTAAATTTAAAAGGTATCGTTTTCGGTGGACGATTGCCGAATTTTCACAAATTTAATGATCTAAGTGCCAGAGAGTATATTCGCAAGGTAAAAGAGAAGGAAATACATGATCCGGTACTCGATTTTCAGCTATCGAATGATTTTCAGGTAAAAAAAGTCGTGAAAAACTATCTGCCGGAGGATCTTGCTTCTGAATCGTATGCAGCCCTTTTGGAGTGGTCCAATATCAACTATGAAAAACCGGCTAAACTCTACATTCCGGAAAAATCAGAAGTTCGGATCGGATTGGTTCAGTGGGGAATGAGACCTTACAAAAATTATGAGGAACTCACTGAACAGATCGAATATTTTGTTGAAGCGGTCTCCGGATATCGAGCCGATTTTGTACTCTTTCCTGAATATGTGAACGCTCCGTTGATGGCTGAGTATAATCATCTCTCTGAGCCCGAT
Source organism: Bacteroidota bacterium (assembly GCA_024635465.1). Lineage (GTDB taxonomy): Bacteria > Bacteroidota > Rhodothermia > Balneolales > Balneolaceae > Rhodohalobacter. The sequence goes on from JAGXIS010000041.1 coordinate 2,591, forward strand.
GCTATCAGAAAATTGGCTGAGTATACAGAGCGCTTGCGTGACACTTTTGCTGAATTCGCCATCTCATACAATACAAATATCATCACCGGTAGCATGCCGGAATTTAAAGATGATGTGCTTCTGAATGTAGGATATCTCTGTAAACGAAATGGAGAGGTTGAAAAATATGAGAAGATTCATGTTACGCCGGACGAAGAGAGAATTTGGGGGATGAAAGGCGGTAACCAGATCAAAACATTTGACACAGATGCCGGCAAGATTGGAATTTTAATCTGCTATGATGTTGAGTTTCCGGAACTAAGCAGATTACTGGCGATGGAAGGAATGGAAATCCTGTTTGTACCCTTTCTTACGGATACTCAAAATGGATATTCACGTGTCAGAAATTGTGCGATCGCCAGAGCTATAGAAAATGAATGCTATGTGGCCGTTGCCGGAAGTGTTGGAAATCTTCCGAAAGTCCACAATATGGATATCTCATTTGCTCAATCAGTTGTTTTTACTCCTTGTGATTTTTCATTTCCAACAACCGGAATCAAAGCTGAGGCTACACCGAATACAGAAATGATATTAATTGTGGATGTAGACCTTAACCTGCTCAAAGAACTTCATGAAAAAGGGAGTGTCAGGATTAAAAAAGATCGTAGAACAGATCTTTATGAAGTGATTTCTAAACAGTTATAGATTATCATAAATCGATATTCTGAATAGTAAAGATTCCTTGTATATTGTAACTCTTGGATATATAATTATGACCGACCTGATAAACCGGGGATGAGCTACACATTTTTTGACTTTTTACAACTTATTGGAGCATTAGGGATTTTCATTTATGGGATGAAAATTTTTAGTGATGGTTTACAAAAAGTTGCCGGAAACAAGCTGAGAGCAGTTCTGAAGGGAATGACCAAAAATAGGCTGACCGGTATTTTAACCGGTTTTGGAGCCACTACAATCACTCAATCTTCCTCTACTACTACCGTAATGGTGGTAAGTTTTGTAAATGCCGGATTGATTACATTTGTAGAGTCAACCGGAGTTATTATGGGAGCAAATATTGGCACCACTGTAACCGCCTGGATGGTCTCCATATTTGGCTTTCAAATGCAAATCACGCCTTTTGCAGTCAGCTTAATTGGTATCTTTTTTCCTTTTCTATTTTTTGGAAAAGAAAAACTACGGAATACTGCTGAAGCAATTATTGGTTTTGGCATCCTGTTTATTGGGCTTGATTTCATTAAAGGAGCAGTTCCCAATATTCAGGATAACCCTGAAATGTTCGCAGTGTTAGATTCTTTTACAGAATTAGGCTTGTTATCTGTTTTCATTTTTGTTGCAATTGGAACCATCCTGACACTTTTAACTCAATCCTCATCTGCATCCACTACTATTACGTTGGTAATGTTATTTCAGGGATGGATCGATTTTCCGATTGCTGCCGCTATGATTTTGGGTGAAAACATAGGCACCACAGTCACCGCAAATATTGCAGCGATCATTGGAAATGTTCATGCTAAACGGGCGGCAAGATTCCATTTCGTGTTTAATGTTATTGGAGTAACATGGATGCTCTTTCTGATAAATCCGTTTTTGAATGGGATTGATATGGTTATCCAGAATTTTGTTCCGGATGTAGGATCCATTTTTGATAATTCACAAGAGGCCAGAGCAGCCGCAACATTAGGGTTATCACTTTTTCATACCACATTTAATGTATTGAATGTGATTCTGTTGTTTGCATTTGTTCCGGCAATTATTCGACTGGTAGAACGAATTCAGAAAGATAAAGATGGTTCAGATCACGCGTTTCGACTTCAATACATATCCGGAGGACTAATGTCATCTCCTGAGCTTTCAATTGCCCAAGCTCATAAAGAGATTGAACTTTTTGGAAAGTTGATAGAGAAAATGCATTACAGTTTCTCAGGACTGCTATTTAAAAAACAGAAGAAACAGCAAAAGTTTCTGAAGAAGATTGAAAAGAGAGAACAGATAACAGACAATATTGAACTGGAAGTCTCGGAGTATCTTACAAGAATTTCCGGCACAAATCTTTCTACGGATGCAACCCGAAGAATTCGATCGATGTTGAGTATAATCAATGATCTTGAGAGAGTAGGGGATCTCTATTTCCAGCTTTCAAAAACTTTTGAAAATATGATGAAGCTTGAAGTTGCACTTCCAAAAGAGGCAATATTAGAGGTAAGTGACTACTTAGATGTGATCCTGAAAGCGATCAAGTTAATGCGTGATAATATGCAGAAAACCAATGGAACGGTTGATTTGGATGCAGCCATCGTTCTCGAAAATCGAATTAATGATGTACGAGACCAGATGAAAGAGGCTCATTATGTGAGACTTGAAAAAGGGTTGTACACTTCACAAGCTGGAGTGGTATTTTTAGACTATATAACGAGATTGGAGAAGATTGGAGATCATATCTTTAATGTTGAGGAAGCATTGGCAGGGAAAAAACTCAAAACCCATTCTGAAATGGTCGTTGGAAGATAGGATAGTTAAGCAATTCAAGTAGAGAACCGGAATCGCTTAGAATACCGATTCTCTATTCCAGGCCTGTTAAAAAACGATCTCTCAATTCCTGCACATAGATGCCAATGTCATTTCTGATTTCAAAGAGCCTTCGATGAAATTTCGAGTAGACTGATGAGGGTATAAAAGGTTCGTCTTTAATTTTCTGAAGAAATAGCAGAGCTTCATTTGCACTGATGAGAGCCTTTTTGGTGTATGCTATATTTCCACCCAAAACATCGTGATCAAAGCCAAATGAATACCCACCGGCAAGCTTGGCAGTGATTTTTAGTGTGTTAATAACAAATTCATTTAATGATTTATTCTGAAGATGGGATGGCATTTTTTCTGCCCACTTTAAGACATCGACAGCGTATTCTCGTGATTCACGGTAGATGTCAAGGTTTTCAATGGATCCATAATCAGAGAATGTGAAATCTTCACTCAGCTCTTTCCACTCTTCTCCATAGTCGAAGTCATCTTCATCAGAATCATCATCGTAGAAAGGGAAACTGTTGTCACGAAAGAAAAAATCATCATCTTCCAGTTCGTCTTCATCATCCTCCCAATCATCCTCGTCTTCCGGGAAATAGGCGTCATCCAAAAGCAGTTCTTCTTCAATAAATGCTTCTACGGCATCTAATTCATCCAAACTCTCTTGCAAAAGGGTCATCCATCGAGGCGTATTTCCTTTAAGATCGCTTGTTATGAACTTGCGTAACTGTTCGCTCCGTTGTTCGATTTCGTTGAGGTGAGACTCCCATTGAAATTCATTCCATACAGGGCCGTCATCAAAATCGTCTGAACTCATTCAGTGAGGTGCTAATAGATTTAGGGTTACAGTATTTAAACAAATCTTTGAATAAAATACAACTGAAAAATACAACTTTTTCATATGAATTTCATGATTCAAAATTACATATTTATTGTTTTAAATGAGATCAATCTCACATTTGGATTATGAGCATATCCCGGGCACTCAAACTACAGTATTTGGAGATCAAAGCTTTTCCAAAACTCCGATAATTACTTTCGTCATTTTAGGCTCAGCCATAGCTGCAGCGTCTAAAATTTCTTCGATATTGACAGGTTGCAATGAGTCGGGGAAACATTCGTCTGTAATAACAGAAATACCTAGAACATCCATACCCATATGAACGGCAGCGGTTACCTCAGGTACCGTACTCATTCCTACAACATCTGCTCCAAGAAGTCTCAGATAGCGATATTCAGCCCTTGTTTCCAGCATGGGTCCGCTTAAGGCTACATAAACACCCTGATGCATCGGGATAGACTCATTAAGTGCAACATTTTGAGCAATTTCACGCAATCGTTCTGTATACGGATCACTCATATCCGGAAAACGGGGTCCGAGATCATTATCATTGGGTCCAATAAGCGGGTTATCTCCCAGTAGATTGATATGATCACTGATCAACATGATATCACCCCGTTTATAGTTAGGGTTCATTCCACCACACGCATTACTGACGATCAACGTATCTGCACCATTCTCTTTCAGTACACGAACCGGAAAAACGATCTGATTCATATTATATCCTTCGTAATAGTGAAAACGACCCTGCATGGCAACGATCTCCTTATCATCAAGTGTACCAAAAAGGAGTTTACCAGCATGACTCTCCACAGTAGAAATCGGAAAATGTGGGATTTCATCATAGGAAATAACGGTTTCAATAGTCATTTCATCCGCAAGTTGCCCTAAACCGGTGCCCAATATTAACATGTAGTTTGGGCGCATATCGGTTTTTGACTGAATATACTCTAAAGCTTCCCGACGGTTATTTCGAAACAGTTCTATGGAGTTACTTTGCATTCTTTATGGATATTTAGTGTTTAAAAGGTAAAGATGATTGAGCTCAGTTTTGGAAAACAAGAATATACGAACGCTCCCTATCTCTAAACAGTAAAAGTGGATGAAATATTTAGAGCTTGGTACATCCGTTCATTAGTCAATCTGATCCAGGATATCATCAATTTTTTCATTTCCGGGGATGTCGGGAATAGCTGAATCCTCTGTATCCTTATGCTTTTGTTCTTTTTTCCGGTGTGTTGTTCCCATTGGGTTTTTGTCTTCATCGGGCATTTCAGGTACAGTAAACAAGGACTGTTTATCACCACCGAATTGATCTAGGGAGTGTTTTACATTTTCAAGAAATGATCTGAGGGATTGAACCATCTCTTCTCTTTTTTCTACAATTTGAAGCGTATGTTGTCGAATTTTCCAGCGCTCTCTATGTGCTTCCTGATAGATAGTTTCTGCTTCCAGTTCAGCTTTTTCAACGATATTTTTAGCTTCTTTTCTGGCTCCGACCAACTTCTCCTCAGCGGAGCTTTTTGCTGTTTGAAGGGTTTCATGAAGAGCTTCTTCTACACGCTCATAATGCTTTAACTTATCGTTTAACCCTGAGACTTGATTTTCCAATTCCCGTATTTTACCAACCATAATTTCCCACTCTGTAGCCAGCAGATTCAAATAAGATTGTACTTCTGCTTGGTCATAACCTCTGAGTGCTTTTTCAAATTGTTGTTGCTTGATCTCCAGGGCTGTCAGTTTCATAGTCATAGGGTGTTGATGTGAAATTCATTGAATGAACTAAAAAGAAGATAATCAGATATCCATATCGACTCAATGATTGCATAAAGCATCACTACTGATTGAGCATATTCTTAAGTTTACTGCTCTGCTTTTCGCTCTCTTTGTTCGATTCATTTTCAACTTCAATTTGAATAGCAGACTTCTGTTCCTTCTTATCTGTTATTTTTCTTGAAGTTTCGGATTTTTGAGGGCTATCATCTGTGACAATTGCCTCCAGATTTTTCAGCCTTCTATCTGTCTTCTCTTTGAATTCTCTCAACGCAGACAGAAACTCCTTATTTTCAGTCAGATTTTTTCCGGATCCTCTTTTAATCCAGTTGTTAATAATACTGCCTACAACGGAGAGGAATACAATTGAAATGATACCGCCAAAAATGATTGCAAGTATAAATGCTTCTTCGGGCATAATGGTTCACCTATTCGTTTACTTGGTTAACGTTACTTCTCTTGGATTTGAGCACCCATATGAAAAAGAAAATACAAAAGATTCATAGTTAGATGAAGTGCTAAAATAGCATTTAGAGTTGAATTTAGTTCAAATCTATTCAACGTATAGTTCAATTAATAGTTACGTTCACCAAAAATAGCTGTTCCTACCCTAAGCATTGTTGAACCCTCTTCGATTGCGACTTCCAAATCGTTGGTCATGCCCATAGAAAGATGTTCCAGACTTACACTTCCATTAGCAAGATGCATGTGTTTGTCACGAAGTGATTTCAGTTTTTGAAATTCAGGTCTTACTTTCTCCGCATCATCTGTGTATGTAGCCATTCCCATCAAACCCCTTACTTTGGTGAATTTTAATGATTGCCCATAGGTTAAGATAGATTCAAGTTCATCCGGATCGCATCCGCTTTTTTGATCCTCATCACTAATATTCACTTGAACGAGCGCATTGATGACTCTATTGTCTGCAGAAGCCCGTTTCTCAATTTCTTTAAGTGCTTTCTTTTTGTGAACGGATTGAATCCAGTTCACGCGATGAGACATATATTTAATCTTGTTTGTTTGGAGAGTGCCAATAAAATGCCACTGTATAGCATCATTTTGGATCTTTTCGAGTCGATCTTCCAAGGATTTTGCTCTGTTTTCACCAAAATGAACCTGACCAAGATCTACCAATTCAAGTACATCCGAATCCGGCTTGGTTTTACTGACGGCTACGAGGACAATCTCATCCGGATTTCGCCCGCAATTATGACATGCTTTTTCTATTCGGTTTAAAACTTCATTGTACCTCACTTTAATGGTATCGCTCATATTCTATTGTGTTCAAATTGTATTCTTATTCTGCTATAAACTAACAGAATATTTTTACCAAATCATTCAAATACTTTTTGGAGCTTACAGATTTGAAGGTAGAAATGGAGATAATTTAAACGAATAGAGCTTAGATTGCTTAAATCTTTAAAAATAGCTTTCAATGGATGAAAATGATTCGTATTTTTGGGGTCTGTGAAAAAAAATATGATCCACCAGCGAAAATCCATATATCGGACTACCGCAGGGTTCAAGTCCCAAGGGGAGGAGAATTGACTTGAATACCCTCGTACGTCATATAACAAGCTTTATACATCAGTGGGCTCCACCCGGTATAAAGATGGATTATGACAATGTGGGATTGCTGATTGGAGACCCATCCACACCAGTTTCGAAAATTTTAGTCTGTCTGGATGTGACAGAAAAGATTGTTGATGAAGCTATTCAAAAAAAATGTGAACTGATTGTTTCACATCATCCACTCATTTTTAAAAAGATCTCCACGATCAATCCGACACATGAGCAGGGTAGAATTATCTACAAGATGATTCAAAACAATATATCGCTCCTCACAGCACACACAAATTTAGATGCTGCTCTTGACGGTGTGTCTTTTGTGCTTGCCAATAGTCTTGGCTTAGATGATCTGCAGTTTTTGGATAAAGCATATCCTATCAGTAGGAAAATTTCACTGACAACCGATTACGAAGATACAGAAGCTGTATTGAAGCTATTGAACTATTACTCTGCCGAAGAGGCTCATTTTTACGAAGTTGATGGCAGGAAAGAGGGTCAGAAAAATTTTGAAGCAATTATCGATCAGCATAATGTAGTGCAACTCAGATCGGCTCTCGAAAAGGAAGGATTATTAAAAAAGGGAAGTTTTCA